>NZ_CP059857.1 GCF_009193325.2 Bacteroides zhangwenhongii
AGGTGGAAACCGGATTTATTTCGGTACGCTTCCCCGATCGGCACAAAAAACACGCAAAAAACGAAAATACTACTTTTAGTATTTTAGTATATTAGTTTTTGACTATATTTGCGGACATGACAACCATTTAAAAAACTGAATTTATGAGCAAAGCAAAAGTAATCTCCGTATTGAATCACAAAGGGGGAGTAGGAAAGACTACAACCACGATCAACCTGGGCGGCGCGTTACGTCAAAAAGGGTACAAGGTTCTTTTGATCGACCTTGACGGACAAGCCAACCTGACTGAATCGCTGGGCTTCTCTGCGGAGCTTCCCCAAACGATCTACGGTGCGATGAAAGGCGAATACGACCTGCCGATCTACGAGCATAAGGACGGCCTTAGCGTCGTTCCCTCCTGCCTGGATCTCTCGGCCGTTGAAACGGAGTTAATCAACGAGGCCGGGCGGGAACTTATCTTAGCCCACCTTATCAAGGGCCAAAAGGAGAAATTCGATTATATCCTGATCGACTGTCCCCCCTCGCTGTCGCTGCTCACGCTTAACGCACTGACGGCCTCGGATCGGCTGATTATCCCGGTTCAGGCTCAATTCCTGGCAATGCGTGGAATGGCCAAACTTATGCAGGTCGTCCACAAGGTGCAGCAACGTTTGAACTCGGATCTTTCGATAGCCGGGGTTCTGATAACCCAGTACGACGGAAGAAAGAACCTGAACAAGAGCGTTTCGGAACTGGTACAGGAAACATTCCAGGGCAAAGTGTTCAGCACCCATATACGCAACTCCATTGCGCTGGCCGAAGCCCCGACACAAGGGCAGGATATTTTTCACTATGCCCCAAAATCTGCCGGGGCAGAGGACTACGAAAAGGTATGTAACGAACTGCTAACAGAAATAAAGTAACCATATGGCAAAGAAGAACGATTTAAAAAACAGTATGTCGGCCGGGCTGACCGGGGGATTAGACAGCCTGATCCAATCCACGGCCGGGCAAAAAGAGGCTCAAAAGCCGAAGAAAGCGAAAACCGTGCATTGTAATTTTGTCATGGACGAAACCTATCACCAGAACTTAAAGCTGATCGCGATCCGCAAAGGCGATTCGCTAAAATCGGTATTGCAAGAGGCTATATCTGACTACTTGGATAAAAACAGTTCCCTGCTATAACAGCGTATCGGGAATATACAGGGCAAACACTCCACAAAAGAAATTCTCCAGGAAAAAGGTACGCAGAAAAGCAACCCTACACATAAATTACAGATGATAAAAGCAATAAAAAACCCGTTGGCAGGATTAATCTTGCGTATGTTTAACCTGCCAACGGGTACGATATTAATAAACGTTTGGATTAAGGTTAGACTTTTACGTCTTTATCTGCTTTATCTGCATTACCCCAGTCTGTTGTCTCTGCATCAAACTGGATCGGATTCAACACAGCCTCTCCCTGATCATTATAACCACCACCGAAAATCAACGTGTAGATATGACGCTTGCCCGCTACCCATGTATCTCCGAACGGAACATAAATTGTTTTGTATTCGCTTGCTGAACCCAACAGATAAACTCCGTTCTGCCGGATTTTGCAGGAGATCTCCAGATAACATTGCTTCGCATTATCGGCATCATGCTTGGTTTTGGTGTCTGTTCCGGAAACGTTCCAAGCAGTCAGCGTCTGTGGTATATTCAGCATAGGAGTAGTTGTGGTAATATCGGTAACTGGGTCATTACCTTCGACCGTGATGGATTTGTCTTTCACTACGGTAAATGTGCCCAGACCTGATGCTTCACTTGGTAAACCATCAAGATCACTCCAATTCCCCGTTACATCGGCTGCCGCAGGCAATGTGAAGACGCCGCCCATTTTGACATTATAAATCTTGATCATGTTGATGTCCACCTGCATGTTATCGTATTCGGTCTTTGCTTTGAATACGACCTGTGACAGAATATGCTTGAAGTTAAATTTCACTACTCCGTTGTTCATGTCTTTTGTCCGGTCTTTGGCTATGGCATACATCACGTCGTAGTTTTCATGACCATTGTTGGCTCCATACTCATCGATGCAGCTATACCTTATCTTTTGGACATCCTTGGTGACTTCCCAACTATAAAACCCCATCATATCGTCACTAACCGTTCCGGGATTGAACGCGTAAAAGTCCAAAGCCTCGGTAGGCCAATAACGAAGGTCGCTCGCTTTTTTATAATCCCACTTATTATCTTTGTACACGATGTTCACTCCGTCATGTCCAAATACCATGTGGTCCGTTCCCATGAAGACAGTACCATCCGCCGTAAAAGCGAACACGTCGAAATCGGTGTTCTTCAAGTTGTCGGGGGTAGTAGGGGTAGCCCTCGTTTCCGCCGCATTACTTAACACGTTAAAACCAATCGCATTCCGTGAGGAGGTTTCCACATTCGCAATCTCCTCGTCTGAGCAACCCATGAGTAGAGCTCCAAAGATTGCCCAAAGCATTACTGTACTTTTTTTCATAAATAAAAATAAATCAAATTGATACATATAATTAATAAACTCATATTACAACACTATATCCATATTCACATCATCCCAATCATCAACGTCCACATCAAATCCCGCACCGTCACTTCCCGGCTCGGATGGAACCTCATAATCAAAATTCAACACCAGATGCACATCACCGACATGCCCCACTACCGGGACATCATGCACTTGGCCGCTCACGTCCTGTTCCAATACAGACATGCTGCCTGAACGGTTCTTGAGATACAACCGGAAAACATTGGGCTCTCCTTCAAGTGCGGAATGTCCAAACGTATAGAATCCGCCTATAATCTGATTCCGTGAAACCATTCCATCAAAGAGCAGGCTCTCCGAAAGACCGGCGGGCAAACTGTCGGCGGACATGTTAAGCGAGCCGGACATGCCGGAAAGAGCGGCCCGCAAATCCGCCACCCTATCCAGTCCCCGAAGACCGTTCACCTCATACGTGTAGTGACATACCATGTTTACGGGAGTCAGCCGTACTATCTCCGCGCTTCCTCCCGGAATGTCCTTGAGGATAACTTCGTCTATATGGTCGCCACACAGCCAAGGTGGGGTGACAGCCATTGTCCGGTTATCCGGCGACTGCACATCACGCGTATCGGCAGTAAAAAGCGTGTAACTGCCGTTTTCTTTCCAAACCATCCCGTCGGTATCGTAGTTGAAGCAAATTACCCGGTAATCATTCTCGGGAAGCTCCACTTCCCCATCCTCTCCTCCGGGGAAATCAAATATCCACGTGTTGCTTTCATCGTCGGTCGGATAAAATACGACCCTCATGCCTTCAGGCTTGTCATGATTGGAAATCTTGGTCCAGTCGAATACTACCCGCACCGTGGCAAAGTGCGGATGATCGTAACATAAATCCTTATGCTCACAAGCCGTCAGTCCTATCCATAAAAATATGAACACCAGACTAAAGCGTATCCGTATCACTGCCTGCCTCCTTTCTTCCGGCTATAATTCCCCCGCCCGATCAACCACACCAAAGAGATACCCGCCTTGGTCGGGCCGAACCAGCAGCGTTTTTTAGTGGTCTGCCATACATAGTGACCGTCCAAAGGGATGTACTCCTTGTACAATCCTCCAAGGTAGCCGATTCCCAACGTGAAATCCACATTGAACCGATGTCCCACAGGTAACGAGTAGCCGTAAGCCACGCCTCCCCCGTAACTCCATTTATCCCCCAAGTAACCTTTCCCACCCAATTCGAAATCATAGGTGACGATCTGCCCGTACAATCCGACATGATGCCCGGAAAACGGTTTTTCCACCGCTCTCCGACCGAACCAGCGGCGCAACTCCACATCTCCCCCATAGATACGCCAATAATTATGCTTCCGATCACTTTTCCACCAGGCATACATCCAATTCCCGGCCACAGACCAGTTCTTCCCCAAACAGAACTCAACCCCGATGTCAGGTATCAAAACAGCGTCATAAAGCAAGTTTGTTTTCACCGCCATGCAAAACGGCCGTTTCTTTACCGGAGCTATGACGGTAACGGTATCACGGATGCACAACGTATCACGTGTATGTATATATACCGTATCTCTGACGGGATTTATCGGATCACTATCATAGCATATTTTCACCATCGACGAACGAAGTTTCGGAAAATGGAATTTATACAAATATGAGTATGGCCTCCCCCCTTTCAGTCTTTTCAGTTCTCCCCCCCAATAAGGGCTGTCCTGGTTTTCCAAACGTACGATCTTCTCCAACAAACGAAGGACATCCTCCCTCTCCGGAACATTCACATCCGCTCTCACCATCGTTATAAGTCCGTTCCAGTCGCTTCCCGAAAAATGAAAATCCCTCTCCAATACCGGAATCTTTATATAAGGTGATATATACCGCCACAAAACCTCTGCTCGTTTTTCAGACAGCCTTCCATTCAACAGCCCCCCTCCTTCCGGGGAAGCTCCTCCTATTATTTGAATTTTCCTGATAAGACGGACGGAGTCGTTCAATGCGGAACAGATTTTAGCAAACCGCTCCATCTCGTTCCCATTGTCAAGTAAACATGTATCTATATTTACCTTTCCTTGATGAAAATAGATCCTTACCGAATCACGCTTCTCCTGAGCGGATATTTCTCCGCTTATACTCAACACGAGCACGAACAATACACATTTAATATAAAAAAACATCTTTTCGTCATTTAATCATTTGTTAATATGACAATCCAAACCCAGGCTTTTACACCCCCTGAATTTCAACCGCTAAAGATATGCACTTATAAACCAACCTCCAAAGCAAAAAACAAGTATTTTAAACTTATAAATACTTAAAAAGACAACCACACAACAGCTACAACACTTACCACAGCAGCCAATCACGCTTACACAACAATTAAAAACACTTAACATCATAAAGAAAAGTACTTAAACATACAAAAAAAAAAAACAGTTATTTTTGCAGGAAACATTATACTTAATAACACTTAAAACAATAAAACACATGAAATTCAGCACAAAAGCCGCTACTTTTCTAAGTTCAATAAAAACTCAAACTTACGACAAAAAAGAAAGAGAAATGATAATAACGTATCCCTTAATTCCGCAACACTATTATAAAATATTTTTTTTAAGTACCTGAGCAACAAAAAGTTGCTCAGGATTTTGCCATGTCAGAGGATTCACTTAACTTAGTGTTGCAAAAAAATAATCAAACAAAACCTCATCAGGCATGGCAAAAATACAAATAAAATCCGAGAAGCTCACTCCTTTTGGAGGAATATTTTCAATCATGGAGCAATTTGACTCCACATTGTCATCTGTAATCGACTCGACACTCGGTCTAAGGTGTAGCTCGTTCGGTTATCAGTACAGTGAAATCGTCCGTTCCCTCATGAGTATCTACTTCTGTGGTGGCTCATGCATTGAGGATGTCACTACTCATTTGATGAACCATCTCTCGCTCCATCCGACACTTCGTACTTGTAGTTCTGATACTATCCTCAGAGCGATAAAGGAACTGACGCAAGGAAACATCTCATACACATCAGATACGGGTAAGAACTACGATTTCAACACGGCTGACACACTCAATACCTTACTGCTCAATTGTATGTTTGCATCCGGCCAACTGAAAGAGGGCGAGATGTATGATGTTGATTTCGACCATCAGTTCATAGAGACTGAGAAGTATGATGCAAAGCCTACATACAAGAAGTTCCTTGGTTATCGCCCTGGCGTGGCGGTTATTGACGACTTGATTGTTGGCATTGAGAATAGCGATGGTAACACCAACGTTCGTTTTCATCAGAAGGACACGCTGAAGAGATTCTTTGAGAGATTTGAGCAGAACGGACTTACAATCAATCGTTTCAGAGCTGATTGTGGATCATGTTCCGAGGAAATCGTGGAGGAAATAGAGAAACACAGCAAATCCTTCTATATCCGCGCAAACCGCTGCAGTTCGCTCTACAATGACATCTTTGCTCTTAGAGGCTGGAAGACTGAGGAAATCAATGGCATTGAGTTCGAATTGAACTCTATTCTTGTTGAGAAGTGGAAGGGTAAAGCATACCGACTTGTGATTCAAAGACAGAAACGGATGGACGGTGTGCTGGATCTTTGGGAAGGAGAATACACATACCGTTGTATCCTGACTAACGACTATGAATCTTCCACAAGAGAAATTGTCGAGTTCTATAACCTTCGTGGAGGAAAGGAACGTATCTTCGATGATATGAACAATGGTTTCGGGTGGGACAGATTGCCCAAATCCTTCATGGCAGAGAACACTGTGTTCCTTCTTCTTACGGCACTTATCCGTAATTTCTACAAGGCCATTATCCACAGACTTGACGTAAAGAGGTTCGGACTCAATGCAACAAGTCGCATAAAAGCGTTTGTCTTCAGGTTTGTCTCTGTACCAGCCAAGTGGATCAGAACATCAAGGCGGTATGTGCTGAATATCTATACCTGTAATAATGCTTACGCAGATATTTTTCAGACTGATTTTGGATAACGCCTACAACTTATGGGTATGATACTGCGTATTGCCTCAAGTCGCATAGTGGGGCAAGGGGATATTGTGGGCAGAAGTGGGTATTTCAGCCTCAATTTATCTGCTAATTCAGTGATGAGAGGACGTTTAGACGCAAGAAGGACGCTGAAGAGCTTAGTTGCGGATTTGAGGGTATCAACAAAAACGAGTCTTTCATCTATCCCTGCTCATGCTGGTCTTATGCGCACCCATATACATATATTCAGTTCCATTTCCCAATGAACAGTTTTATTATATTAACAGCGTATTATTCCTGTTTATCATTATGTGCACTCTCGCTTATTTTAAAAAGAGAGTAAATCTGACCACGACCTTTTCCATTATACTGATAGCCATACATATCGAGATTTTTATCGAAATAATTTATTGCTCAATATGTAGCGGACATGAATATAGTTATCAAAGAGCATTGATAATGAGTAACATTACTATCTCTCTCTTATTTACCATGCTTTCCATCTGTGCCTATATGAGTAATATCTCCATCCTATTGTCCTCCCTTACCATAGCTTCCTATACAATCTGCACACTTATCACCGACGAACCGTTCCTATACAGTTATCTGCCTTTGATCATCATCATATACACCATGATCCCCTTATTAGGAAGATCCTTACGCAGTAATATCAGCAGCTTGCTAAAAAGTAGCAACTTGCTAAAAGAGGAAGAGGAAATGCTTTTGAAACGTCTCCAAATGAAAAAGGAAGAACTATTCGCGTTCGCCGAGTTGTTAAGCGAGAATAACCCGGAAGAAAAGACAAGCTCCCTGTTAAACATAATAGGGGAACAATCCAAAGAAAATCTTTTTACAGCCCTTGCCGCATACCAGAAAAAGGAAAAAAGTAAACTTGATACAATCAGGAGAATATATCCCAATTTATCCCCGTCCGAATTAAACATCTGCCGTTTAATACTGCAAGACAAGACCGTCAGCCAAATATGCGAATTATTACATCGGAGTAGCGGAAACATAACCAGCCAACGAGCGAACATACGTGCCAAACTCGGACTGAAAAAAAGCGACAATTTAAAAGAAGCATTACAAGAACGCATGAGGCTGTATGAAGAAGAACACCACCGGCAAGAGGAGTTTTCAGCCATGCGTTAGGGATTGCAGAGTAAAGCCCACAGCCTTTAGGCGAGGACTTGAAACGTAAAGCCCGACCGTCCCACGGGAACGCCCAAAAGAAAAAGAATCCCCCGAACATTCATCCGGGGGACATCCAAGCCGTCACGTCAATTATAATACAGATTCAGATCATCCGTGCCAATCTCCTTTCCGTCCCGGAAAACAAGGCGTAAATCAATCCTCTCTCTGTTTTCATTGCCACAAAGATAGACATACCGGCCAACATACGCATCATACTTATCAATCAGTTCTAACGGTATGACCGGCATGGGAAAAGGATACACCTATATTGCATATAGCGGAAAATTTGTAAGATTACCCTGTACTTTATAAGGCAACATAGAAAATCTCTCCGCATGCAATTCCGGTCTTTTTCCCAGTAATGCTGTCAACGAATTGGCCCGGACATTCCCTTCGGCCTTCACTTCTATCGGCACCATTTGGGCATTACGTTGAATAACAAAATCCAACTCAAGACGCGAATTGTCTGTGTTATGGTAATAAATCGGTGACACGCCCTTACTTTTCATCTGCTGCAATACATACTGTTCAGTCATTCCTCCCTTGTATTCCTTAAATATGTCGTTTTTAATCAAGACTTGGGCCGGATCTGTCTTGACCATAGCACCCATAAGCCCCAAATCAACCATATAGAGTTTGAAAGCCGACAGGTCTTCATAAATATCAAGCGGAAGCTCCGGTTTGGTACATCGAGGCACTTTATACAACAACCCGGCATTTACAAGCCATTGAATGGCCATCTCAAAATCATTGGCTCTGGCACCTTTTCGCAAAGCTCCGTAAATGAATTTCTTGTTTTCTTTAAATAATTGGGAAGGAATGCTGTTCCATACCATTCGGACACGCGGAACCTGTTCTTTGGGCGCATGTTTTGAGAAGTCAAGATCATAGCCTTGCAAAATCTCCGACTGTATTCTTCTGACTTCCAGCAAGGAATCCGTTTCTACATATTTGAGTACAACTTCCGGCATACCACCTACATAATAATATTGCCGAAGGAGATCCGTATATTTGTCATGCAGGAGGCTTATCGTTTCAAAATCCCCACTCATAAGCAATTTACAAGCTTCTTCTTCTCCCTTGGCGACAAGAAACTCTTCAAAGTTCATAGGAAATATATTGATGACATTTACCTTCCCTACGGGATAAGACACATCCTGATGAAGGGATATCCCCAAAAGTGAACCTGCCACAGCTATATGATACTCCGGAACCTCCTCTTTAAAATACTTCAAAGATTCCAGTGCTTCCGGGATATCTTGTATCTCATCAAGGATAATAAGCGTATCACCCGGAGTAATGTCAACGGAAGTCATCGCACGCAGCCCCCGTAAAATTCTGTCAACATTGAAATCCTGAGAAAAAAGCTGGCGTGCAAGGTTATTCTTACGGCATACCACATAAGCCTCTTTTTTGTATTCAAGTTTGGCAAACTCATGGAGCAGCCATGTTTTCCCAACTTGTCGGGCACCATTTAAAATCAGAGGTTTTCTATCCTCACGGTTTTTCCATTCTATAAGTTGTTGCAAAACAAATCTTTTCATCTACAAACAGCATTTTTATACATGTAAAAACAGCGTATAATACATTTATCCGCACTTATTTAAAGCACAAATATAAGAAAATAAACAGATAATAGAAGCAATCTTATACATTTTTCCGCACTTTAATCAACTCCAATGGAAAGCAGTAGCCAATTTAGGATTGCCTTCTCCACGCTCGATGGCCACCAGCGTATTGATGCCCACGCCCGCCAGTTCGGAGAAGTTCCAGCTGATTGACCTTCAAACTCTTCCTGCACTCTTTAATCATCTTTCCTAGCTCTTTCATATTCACAACACATTGTGATTTTAGTCAGTTTTCATCCTAGTTCAAAGAAAAAAACAGCCGATAAAGCAACTATAATCATTGTATTCATATAGATTAACATCATATATTCAAGTTAATCTATATATTTACATGGATTATTTGTATATTTGCAAAAAAGGAACAACCATGTGGAATGAAATGAGCAATCCAGCTGTGCTGATGAGAATCGGCCAGCGCATCAAAGAGACACGTATCAGGCAGCATATCACGCAGGAAGAACTGGCAACGGCTTCCGGTGTAAGCCCCTTGACCGTTGCGAACATCGAGAAGGGCAAATCGGTATCGCTGCTGTTGTTCATCAGCGTACTCCGCTCGCTCGGCCTGCTGGAGAACCTGGAGCAACTGGTACCGGAAATCCGGGTCAGCCCGATAGAGCTCAAAAAACTGCAAGGAAAGAAACGCTACCGTGTACGCCATTTAAAACAAGATAACCATGAATGATTTGATAGTAGATGTAAAGCTATGGGGAGAAAGCGTAGGCTCTCTCTATTGGGAAAAGGAAAGCAATGCCGCCTTGTTCGACTATGAACGGAAGTTCATCCGCTCCGGTCTTGACATTTCTCCCATCATCATGCCCATCAGCCAGTACAGGAACACCCCCTACCGGTTCCTTGAAAACCGTACCGACTGTTTCAAGGGGTTGCCCGGCCTGTTTGCCGATTCACTGCCGGACACTTTCGGAAACCAGATCATCAATGAATGGTTTGCCAGCAAGGGATTGTCCGGAGAAGAGATTACCCCTTTAGACAGGCTTTGCTATGTAGGCAAACGTGGCATGGGCGCACTGGAGTTTGAGCCGTCCTCGCCAATCAACGGCATGAACGAATCATCAGTGCTCCATATCGAGGAACTGACGGAGCTTGCCAAATCCGTATTCACGGACAGAATGGCTTTTCAGGTCCAACTGCGCCAGGAAGGAAGAAACATTCTGGATATACTGAAAGTGGGAACATCTGCCGGAGGTGCCAAGCCCAAGGCCATCATCGCCTACAACGATATTACCGGAGAGGTACGCTCCGGACAGGTAAAAGCTCCTGAAGGATTCGGATATTGGCTGTTGAAATTTGATGGCGGCAAATACAGCGAACACACGCAGATAACGGACAATCCACAAGGAATAGGAAATATCGAATATGCCTATCACCGGATGGCAAAAGCCTGCGGTATCGATATGATGGAATGCCGGTTACTTCAGGAAAAAGAGTCATATCACTTTATGACACGCCGTTTTGACCGTATGAAAGACGGAGAGAAAATCCATGTACAGACATTGGCCGGGCTTGCCCACTATGACCGTGACCAACGCCATTCATACGAAGAGATATTCCGTATCATGCGGCAGATGAACCTCCCTTATCCAGAGCAGGAGGAACTATACCGAAGAATGGTGTTCAACGTCATGAGCCGGAACCATGACGACCATAGCAAGAACTTATCTTTCCTGATGGATAGACAAAGGAAGTGGAAACTGGCCCCAGCATACGACCTCTGCTACTCATACACACCGGGCGGCAAATGGACGAACCGCCACCAGCTGTCACTCAACGGCAAACAAGACAATTTCACGATGGAAGATCTGCAAAAGGTAGGTGAGAACATGGGTATCCGGAAACACAAACAGATTATCGAAGAGATACAGGAAACCGTATCGCATTGGCATGAGACTGCCAAGGATTGCGGGGTCAAGCCGGAACACGCCGATTTTATCGGAGAAAACCTGCTCTTGTTCGGCAAGCAACTGCATACGATCCATATGCCGGACATTGCCAACGAACAAGAGCAGGCTTTCATGAAGGCTATGCGAAATGATGACTTCAATACCATTCTGAAACTGAAGATGAGAGGATATCAGCCATCGGAGAACACACTGAAAAGCCTCCAGCCGGATGTATCCGCCACCACCTTCATCGCTGCCGCCAAAATCTTCCAAATGGAAGGGATGCTAAAAAGCCTTCAGGACATAAAACCCGCGCAAAGCCCGATTACAGGCGGCAATAAACGTAGCATGGAATTGGGGGATTAGCACACAAACTACATCGCGCACAATTCAATATAACAGTAAATATATTAATTGTTATATATAATATTTTGATTTAACAATTAATATATTTACCTTTGTAAAATGACAACGAATCACATCACCCAAGCCATGGCCAATCCGGAAATCATAGTGGAACTGGGCAGACGATTTAAGGAATACAGGCTAACCTATAGGCTCACCCAAAAAGAGGCTGCCGAGAAAGCCGGTGTCAGCCTTATCACCTTACGCCAGTTTGAGAACGGGAAGGCCTATAACATCAATATGGGCAACTTTCTTGCCCTGTTACGAGTAGTGGACTGTCTGGAACAGATGGATGATCTGATGCCGGAAATACCTGTTTCAGCCTATACAATGGAACGAATAATGAATAAAAAGCCGAAAAGGATAAGACATGGAAAATAATGTTGTGAGTGTTATGTTATGGGGAGAAGAAGTCGGAAAGCTCTATTGGGACGAAAGAAACAAAAGAGCCGTCTTCAACTATCATCCGGATTTCATCAAGAAAGGAGTGGAAATCGCCCCACTGACCGCTTCTGTCAAAGGACCGGCGGCAAAGGGTATGCCCATACTCGGAAACAAAGAAAAGACTTATCAAGGTCTCCCACCGTTTTTGGCAGATTCATTGCCTGATCGGTGGGGTAACATGGTCTTCGACCAATGGGCGGCACAAAACCATATCCCCAAGCGCAAACTCACACCGGTAGATAAACTGTCTTTCATCGGGAAACGGGGAATGGGAGCCTTTGAGTTCATCCCGGCCACTCCTGGATTGGAATCCTCTTCCACTCTCCAGATAGAGAGTTTATACCAACTGGCACGCCGTATCTTTGAGGAACGGGAGGAAATATCCGTGCAAGATGACGAAGCACTGCAACTGCAAAGTATCTATGAGATAGGTACATCAGCCGGAGGGCAGCACCCGAAAGCCATCATCGCCATCAATGAAACGACACATGATATACGTTCCGGCCAAGTCCCTTTACCGGAGGGCTATACCTACTACATATTGAAGTTTGCAGAAGGGGACGATTTTCCGTTCACGCAAATGGAAATGGTATATTATGAGATGGCAAAGGAAGCCGGGATTACGATGATGCCTTCCCGACTCATTCAAATTGAGGGAAAACATCACTTCCTGACGGAGCGTTACGATAGGATAAACGGAGAGAAGATACATACACAGACACTTGCTGCCATGAATCCGGATGCAACGAGCTATGAGGATTTGTTTGAAGTCTGCCGAAAACTGAACATCCCGGCAAGCGAACAGTCCGAACTCTACCGTAGGACGGTATTCAATATCATGGGCGGCAATGTGGATGACCACATCAAGAATTTCTCTTTCCTGATGGAAAGAAACGGCACATGGCACATCACCCCAGCCTACGACATGACATTCACCACCAATTTGGACGGTGCGGCATACGAAAACGCACACTCCATGAGCATTGCAGGAAAAGATAACGACATCACGGAAGATGACCTGATGCAATTTGCCAAACAGAACGGAATAAAGAATGCGAAAAGGATAATCGAAGAAGTCAGCCTTGCCATCAGCCATTTTTACGATTATGCCACCAATCATCAAATCGATGACTATTGGAAAGACCGCATCGAAGAGCATCTTTCCGGTTTGGTATCTCCGATCATAGGGAAAACCATGAAACACTACCTGCCCACCATTGTCGAACCCTACGAGACAGAGGATGGCTTTTTGGTATCAGAAATCAACATCATCGAAAACACCCGGCATGATTTCCGTATCGAGGCCTTCATAAACGGAAAGCGACAGAAATACATTGCCGGGCGTAAAAGCGATTTGGCTGCTGAAGTCATTGCCAAAGGCAGAAACAAGATGCCCGTTGAGAACAAGAAAGAACTTGTGGAACGGTTGTTACTGCCTTTAGCTAGAAGATAAAAACAGACGAATAGCGACACTATTACATTAATAAAAAGTCTGTTCTTGTTCGGCAAGCAACTGCATACGATCCAAATCCGGACATTGCCAACGAACAAGAGGAGGCTTTCATGAAGGCTATGCGAAATGATGACTTCAATACCATTCTGGAACTGAAGATGAGAGGATATCAGCCATCGGAGAACACACTGAAAAGCCTCCAGCCGGATATATCCTCCACCACCTTCATCGCTGCTGTCAAAATCTTCCAAATGGAAGGGGTACTAAAAAGCCTTCAGGACATAAAGTCTGCGCAAAGCCCGATTACAAGCGGTAATAAACGTAACATGGAGCAAACAAATTTACTATTCAATTTTCAGTTTTTTTCTATTTCTATACTACTGTACGCCATAAAATAACGAAGAAACTTATTCCTATATCAATTCATAATCAATAACATACAATTCACCAAGAATATTAGGGAATGCTACAGTATCATATATCACCTGCCCTACTCCATTAAAATTACCCGGAGATATTACAGATGCTACAACACCATGATAAGCTGTGGGAGAAAAAGAAAGATCTGCTAATCCATTTATCCCAATAACATTTTTCTGTACACCAGCATTATTAACATTACAAAAAATTGCATAATGAATAGTTTGATGTAAATTTACAGCAGCATTAGGAAGATGCACAAAATATAATATATCTCCATTATTACATTTAGCTAAATCATGATAGGTATTTATTTTTTGTATCATACTTTCTAAAGAAGCTCCAAAAGGATTAACTGAAATTCTTTTTCCTGTTGCCTGTTCTATAATTCCTCTAACTAAATTAGCACACCCTCCACCATTTGTAGGTAAATTAACATTCAAATTCTGAGTATTAGTAATAAATTGTGTAATCAATTGTCTATCATTTATACTTATAGCCATATATTATAACTCATGTTCTCCTACTCTCTCAAAGGCTTTTCGGAACCTGCCTATAAAAACTGTCTCTGTAAGCTTACCCCACAAATCTACCCTATAATCCCCAAACCGCTATCATCCCTTTTCTGAATGCCATGGAATTTTTTCCGAATACATAAGTTAGAAGATGAAAAAAGATTGTATTCAAAGTTTTTGGTTCTTTTTTGAAAAAAGAACCGCTGGCCAAAAATCCAACGGTTACTTTACTTTCGGAAAAATATGCAATGAAGTTTATAGGCCGAATGAGGAACGCAGCTTCTTCATGGCATTCTCCACATCAAAGAAAGACACATCCATAAGATCTTCTCCCCATGCTTCCGGAAAGTCAAGAATGGAACGTCCGTTATTAAGAACCGCATCACGGATGGCTTTCATCACATTCTGCCGAGTCGGTTCCAGCTTGAAGAAAAGGCAATGCCTGACTGCCATTGTAAGGGTATCATCATCTATAAAGAAACGGATGGTGACGGTCATGTGTACCTGCGTCCGTTTCTCCAGTTTCTTCTTTTTAGTTTCCAGTTTGGCCAACCGGGAAACATAGAATGAAGGGATATGTTTCCCGGATTCAACGCAAGTCTTCATCGCTTCATGTATTTCAGCGATGCCGTCACGTATATCCGTCAAGTCGGTGCAGTTGGATGCAACCGTATAAGCCGATAACTTTTTCATCTCAAAAGCCGTTTTTATATGGCAAAAGCCCTGTTTGTGAAACTTATAATATATGAATCTCCTTATCACCTACCTTCTCGTCCGATACGACCAATACCTCGTACTTCATCCTCTTGTAATTATAGACTACGGCAAGCGTATTAAAGCCACCGTTATCATACCGCCTGTCATAAACGGTATGTACATACTCATACATCGCATTCCCCATCATGAACTTTACGGAAACATCCGTAAAGTAAAATGCCACCGCATAAGCCAGCGTTTTCTTTTTATCAACCTTTTTTGTTTTCATAACCATTTGTCCTTTATTGTTTTCTGATAAAATATTCAATGGCCGAATGAACCAATATATAATGTGTGGGTGTCTGCCTGCACTGTTCCGCATAAGGATTATAGAACTGGAGAGCCAGCGCATGGTATAATTCCGGCAATTCCCGCTTGATTCTCGCCGTAAGCAGCCGATAGGAGCATTTTCTACCGTACTTCATCAGCTCACGCCATTTGTCCTGTGTTATTTCCGTGCAATTCGTCTCGTAAACCATAACTTCCGTTTTTAAGTTCAATATTCCGGTTGGAAAGCGGAAAGGGGTTGTTCCCTCTCCGTTTATTCTCTAATCAATTCAGGCAAGCTTTTACCGTTATACCGGTTTTCAGTCCTTTATCCAGCTGCACGGTCAACCCACGAACATTCACCTCTTGAATTTGAGAAAGAAGCACATAACCCCATTCCCATTCTTGAATATGGCAATAACCGAAAAAAAGCCAGTCACCGTCTTCCTGCTGTTCGGCTTCCGTTACCAACCATACCACCGAAGAAAAAGGAAGGAAAAACCTTGCGATGACTTCCGCATTAAGCCCCTGCCCCTCTTTTGAGTACAAAGGGTTGGCTTCAAACACATTCTTTAGTTGTTCCGTCACTGTAATCATATGTCACATTTTTAAAGGGTTAAACTTCTAATTTTATGCTTCAGCTAGATTTAAAGACCTTTTTTTAAAACCCCTTTCCGGGATGACCTTTTCTTTCTGCCGACTTTTTTTTTGAGCTTTCATGCCCCATCTGAGTTTATAAGCCTTTTTTTTACGGCACACAACAAGAAGGAAGGAGGGATTGAGAAAAGTTTTGGACGACAAAAAATGTTGGGGACAGCGAAGCCGTCCGGCGTTATTTTTTTCGGTACAAAGGGCGAAGACCGGAACTCTTTCGTATCCATCCACCGAAATAAATTTGCCGTTCAAAAACAAAGGCTCTCAGACGGGGCTATGAAAAAACGTACATTAGGGGAGGCAGAAAACAAGGAAAAGGGCAGTACGGAAATAAAAGAAGAATAAAATCCAACATTATTCACATTGATATATAATAGCCAAGTATTTCGCCATATCAATATAAATCCAACTATAATCAAAATCAAACAGTTATCTAATTTATTGGTTATTAAACATATAATACGCCAAAACATTTATTTTGGAGAATATAATATTAATTAAACAAAAAAATGTAAGCATTCGATAAACTCCCCCTTTCATTCTAAAAATGTGATATTACTTTTGTAATCAAAGTAAAAAAGCTCAATTGTTATGTCACATCAATGGACCATGGAAGATTTTGAATCTATTTATTCCCGTTTCAAGTCGAGCGGACTGTCAGTTATGGATTTTTGTTCGAATGAATGTATTCGTCCCAAACGTTTCTACGAGTGGCGTTCCAAGCTGTTGCGCAAAGGCGGCTTTATCCCGGTAAAGGTAAACAGTAAGGGCCAGGTCAGTCTTCCCCATAAGGAGAAATCCCTGCTGTCTGCCCCTCCGGTCAGCCCGTCGCCAATTCCCCAGCCGCTATGTGAGATCTCCTATCCCAATGGCGTTACAGTCCGCTTGAACAGCCCTTTGTCACCGGAGGTATTGCAAACCCTGATATTTTTGAATTCAAACCGTTAGCCTATGTTTTCTTTGAATGAATCCAACAGATATTATCTTTACCCGTATCCGACAGACATGCGTAAGAGTTTTTATACGCTTAGCGGCATCGTGACCAACCAGATGGGAAAGAATGTACGGGACGGTGACGCTTTCATTTTTATCAATGCGAATTGTACCTGTATGAAAATCCTCCAATACCTGCACTATCATCCTCTATCAAACAGGGTTGAGATAACGCTTGGGATAACCAATCCTCCCAGTGGCAGGATTGTAAAAAGACTACTGGCCGATGCCGTAACCAAAGGAATGATAGAAGTACTCTAACAATAGTAGTGCCACTATTTTATAAGCAGCACTGCAATTGTTCCTTACCCCAGCAAATGCACCTCCTGTAACCTCACCAACCCCAAATACATCTTCAAGAACACCTCCTGATACACCTTCAGATCCGGGAAATAGACGAAAGACTTCCGGGCAAAAGAGAGGCACGTGAATGGCCGTTCATTCGGAACCTCCATTTCCGGATAGCGTTTCTTCGCCTGGTCAACCGCCATCTTGTTCAGTGAAGCCACGAAGTTAGCCTGGCGTATCGGATTCCATTTCGGGGTTTCAAGAATCACCATCCCATCTTTCCGCTCAGGAATAACCAAATATTCATCCTGCACGTTACGGACGTAATAGCACACAAAAGACAAGGCCTCATAGACATTATCCCCTACATGAATACCGATAACCCGTTCTTCAACCGGTGTACCGGCAAAGCATTCCGCAATCTGTTTCATGGCATACCCATGCAACAAGGCAGCATCAGAAGCCAACAGATAAGCCGGTGCGGTACGCTCTCCTCCCTTATCGATGGCAGCAAAGACAGAAGGACTCCAACAGAGATGGATGAGCTTTCCTTTTTCTTTCTCACGAAGGGAAGCGACACATAAACGGTTATCAAAGACCAAACGGGCTTCTTTCGTTTCCGGATGGAACTGGAACACGTTCCGTACCCTGTCCGGCTTATGGATATCCATCATCAGATAGCCCTGCCAACCGGACACGTGCTTTGTCTTCAAGACGGTTTCGCTTTCCTCCACATCGAAAAGATAAGACAAGAGCTTTTCTCGCTTACAACATACGAAGAGAGAAAGCTCGTCCTGTTCTTTCATCTGCTGCATATCCAAGGAAAGAACAAAAGCCAATTGCCAAGGAGTAAGCTCGGAAAAGCCATGTAATTCAATACAAGACAACGCATCCTTCTCCGGTGAGTAAACGACATATCCCCGGCCACCTATCTCATATCTCAACATGAAATCCCCCTGTTCAGTGGGATGATAATTCTGTAAAACGGTCTGATAATTCATAAAGCAAATATATTAAGTTAGTATTCATCATAATGAGAAATCGGGACCACTCTTGCGTTTCCGTTTCTTTTTGGACGGTATGAGATCATCCTCTTGCGACTTCTTCCCGCTGCCGGTAATGTCAAGTTCCGGAATGGCCATAACTCCCCCACCCTGCATATAGAAAGCCTCACGATCCACCCGCTCACGGAACTCCCCTACCCTATCGATATGTGGCGAGAGACCGACAGCCACACCATCGAAATGCTTCTGGATATTCTGATAAGTGAGCTTACGGGAAAGATCCGCACCTTTAAAGACATGAGCATTTTCCACGTTTTCCATATAAAAGGAAATCCCGTATGCGCCTTTGCTGTTTACATGTTCCGTCACACGGATCGATTCTTCCGCCAACCTTTTCTTAAAATCCTCATAGCCTAAAGAAGCGTTCAATGCCTTAAACACATGGTCATAGAGATAATGCTTCTGTTCATCGGCGCTCATGCCCCGGCCATCAAAACGAATATTACCAAAACGATATTTCTGAGGAAGTGAAACGTCCTTCAGGTAAAAGCCTGAATCCTTGATGCCATAGACATAATAGGATTTGTCCTTCTTGGTGACCAGACGCATATACAATCCTTCTTGTTCCAGGTTCCTTCGGAAATCGGATGTACTTTCGGAAAAAGAGTAGATGCGGTCAAGCTGTTGTAACAGTTCATCCTTGAACAAGGGGTTGAAAAAACCTCCTTTTTCCAGCAATGCGAAAAGGTTGTCATAGCTTTCATCCCCCAATAGGACACGCCATTCTTCATTGGCCAATTTTATTTCTTGCAAGGGTTTATTCAAAGACCGGTATGTATCGGATTGTTCCAGGACAGCCGATACCTTATCCTTGTAATTATAACTACGCATGGCTTTCTTCAAGGCCGCATCGAAATAATAGTTACGGTATTGCGCCTCTCCCAACGTGGTTCTCTTGCCTCCTTCCCTTTCCAAAGGCAACAGACCGTACTTCTGCTCCAGTTCCCTTGAGATCTTTTCGGAACGGCTGTAATTATTTCCGGAAGGAATGCTTTTGCCTTCTTCATCAATTGTGGTCAGCAGCACATGCACATGGCTGTGTGCCTTGTCGGTATTTAGGACAACGGCATAACAGGACTTTCCGTACCCCATCCTCTCGATATATTCCCCGGCAAGAGAAAGCCACTGTTCATCGGAAAGGCTTTCTCCCGGATAGAGGCTCAGAATAAATTCCGCATAAGGTAGTTTCACCCGGTCATTCAACTGGGAGATAAGTTTCATGTAGGCTGGCATGGCGGCCAGTTCGTCACCAGTGGAGGTGTAAAGCACTTTTCCGTTTCCTTCCTTGACCTTGGAAAGCTGGTATTCAATTTTCCGGCTCATGGACAGGTGGGATGAGAAAGAAGGTTGTATCTCGGCTATCATAACAATTTCCGGTTAATGGTTTCTACATCCGAAAGGTATTGGTTAATCCGATCCAATGAATACAATATATTTTCATCGGACGGAAGCGTATTGATATGTTTGGCAAGCTGGTTGATATTGGCTCCTATTTTACGAAGTTCATATATCATTTGCACATCGGTTTTCGATATGCTTCTGCCTTTCAAGGCAGACTCTCTGATAAAGGAAGAAAGGGATTTTCCCTCTTCCTTTGAACGTTGAAGAAGCTGTTCTTTCTCGGCTTCCGTCAAGCGGATCTTTATACTTATATCTCGATTCTCTTTCATATATACAGAGTATGTGAGTGTAACGAACATTGGTCGGCAGCTCGGCTGTCGCAAGGTTTTTTGTACCCACAAAAACATACCTTGCATTAGCAAAGATATACAATAATACTCAGCTGTGAAACAAAACCAGACAAAAGTCTTGATTTCTTAATCCAGATTAACCGCTCACTTTGTTACAAAGTAACTACGCACATTGTAACAGGCGAACGGAAAGCCATTAGTTACAAAATACATAATTACTAATTATATTATTACAAAGTATGAACATACATACTTAATTATAAGATTAAGTATGTACATATTTATATTTATATTTATATATGTAATTACTTATACAATTAAGTAAAAAAGTGTATAATAAATTAATTATAAAAGTATGCAATTATTTAATTTATTATTTATATATTTGCGCACATACTTAAAAACGTACATTATGGGACAAATATTACCAGGAGTAGTCGTAGCTTTTGAGAATCCCAAGGGCGGGGTAGGGAAGTCTACGCTGACAGCTTTGTTTGCAGGTTATATTCATTCGCAGTCAAACGAAGAGGGGGGCTTATCCATTGCCGTGGTGGATATCGACGACATGCAGAACACTATCGGAAAATTACGTGAGGACGAAGCCGAGGACGGAATCATGAAAAAGGAAGAAGAATATGAGGTTATCAATATCTCTTCCTCAGAGTTCATCAACCAACTGGATTTCCTTCAGGACAATTACGACATTATACTTGTCGATTTTCCGGGTAACCTGAAACAAAACGGTGTAGTTGAAACGCTGCACTTCGTTGACGTGATCATCATTCCCTTCGAACCGAACCAGACCGATTTAAGACCTACATTGACCTTTTACTATAACATCTATGAAGGGATTATCGAAAGCCGTCGAAAGATTGGTAAAAAGACTACCGTGCGTGGTGTTATGAACCGTGTTCTTCCGAATGTGCTGGAGTTCAAAGAAATTTTGAAAAATAAAAAAACCTTGCCTTTCGAGTTGATGCAAAACTACATCAAGGATTCAAGGGTTGACTATCAACGCAATTTAAGTACGCTGAGTAAAGCGTACCATCATCCCTGTGATGCTTTCTGTGAAGAGGTATTGGAATTAATCTGTAACCATATAGGAGAATAAAGCTATGGCAACCAACAAAGAAAGGACATCATCAGCCGCCATGAGAAAACTCTTGCTGCAAAGCGCCAGTAAGAAAGAGCAGGAAATCCAGCAGATCGGAAGTGTTGCGGAAAGCACTATCCCCCAACCTGCGATTGAGCACCCCATCCATGAAGAGGTGAAAGAATCGGCTCCAGTCAAAGAAACCGTCCAAGAACCTCAGCCGGAACAAATGGAAAAGCCGGAATCCAAACCTTCCGTGCAGTCTTCTCCAAAAACAGAAGAAAGCAAAGTCTGCGGAAAAAAATTCTCGGAATATCTGGAAGAGCGAAAATTAAAGAACACCGAAGTAATCCGGATATCCAGCGAAACCCACAGAAAGCTGAAGCAGATTGCTATGGCCACTGGATTAGGAATGCACAACATCGCAAACAACATTCTTGAAGACATATTGACCAGCCATAACAAGGAGATTCAAGCGATACTGAAGAAGTATATGAGCATCTGATTCTACTTTCGGAAAAATATATACGCCTGTTCGACTGCATCCGTCGGGCAGGCGTTATTTTTGCACACCGTTTTAGTGAAGGCCGGCATTGAACCGGGACACTTTTACACAACTGCGGAAAAATCCCTTTGCCTATTATCCTGGACAATATGTTAAAGAATTCAAACCTCTACTTGTTTCCACCTCAAAATTTTTTCCGAAAGTAAGAATACGGTAACAAAATCATTTCTTCGTTTTATTTAGGTTTTTAGGGATTTAAGTATTTGTGGGACACTTTTACACAACTAATAAGGGAGGTTTTCCGTATAATCAACTATATTATTGCAAGTTAGCACTTACTGGCATCTTCTCGTAACCGGGACACTTCTGCACAACTAACCGACTATTCGGGACACTTCTGCACAACTGAACAGGAAAGTCGGGATACTTTTACACAACTAGAATCTGCATTCGGGACACTTTTACACAACTAAATCAGGAATCCGGGACACTTCTGCACAACTAAACCGGCCATTCGGGACACTTTTACACAACTGGGGGATCGGAAACAGCCGTAGTCGGGACACTTTTACACAACTAAATCAAGAAACAGCACGAAAAAAATGCTTTGGAATCTTCATTTATAGGGAGTTAGATTCACTATCTCCGTAAAAAAACGTATCTTTGCATCAGTAAACAACAAGTGTCCGCCTATGAAGGAAAGTAATACACAAAAAGAGTTGAGCAGAGTCCCCAGGACTCTCAGCGAGTCTTCCAACACGAAAGTATTGGAAGTTCTATTTGATGCAGGCGGCACTGTCATGTCTGACATTATCATTTACGTGGCATCTTCACAAATGAAAGATCTGTTCGGCGACTGCTGGTTCTCCATCAACGATTTTTGTGAGGTCATGGGGTATGAACGAACCAAGTTGCAACGAAAACTGACCGAGAAGCAGCTTGATTTCCTGTTCAGCAACCAACGTCCGGTATATATCACCGAACAGAACGGCCAAAAGATAGAGCATCCGATAGAGAACACCTTTGAAGCGGCGTTATACCGTTTAGGGACATCCAACCTCAGTGTAGCATACGCCATGAACGGCAAGACGCAATATAAGTTCATTCAAATACTGGACCGCTTTGAGATAAAGGATAACTTCGGCACGAAAAAGCGCACCAAGCGGAATTACAACGTGCATCTGAGCAAAGATCTGATGAATACTTTGCTTACCGAATACAATCTGCTGGAACTGAAAGACTACCGTAACCTGCCCAACCGCAAAGGCTACCGCAAGTTTTATCTGAACCTGGCGAAAATGATTTACCTGATCAAGTATAAGATTGACCAAGGACAAGCACCTTATTTCACCGTTACGGTTGACCAACTTGCCAAGGAATTTGATGTAACGGTAAAGGACAACCATGACCGGAAGAAGAAGGTGACCAGCATCTTAAACGGTATCAACAAAAAGCTGGAGAGAACCAAATTCCAATACCAGTACATCAAAGGAAAAGGGGAGAAGTGGCCCTACACCGTACAGTTTTTCTTTGACCAGGAAACATTGGAATATTTCGACGAAAAGATAAAGGCGATACTGACCTCGCAATATCACGATGCGCTTAAATCATGCTTCTTGTTAAACAAGAAAGGCATTCCCGTGAGCAGACATTATCAATATAAGGATTTCTTTAAATTGGGAACCGGCGAATATTATCATGAATTTACCGCATGGCTTTATTCTGAAGAGGACAAGGAGATTAAGGAGAACATCTACCGGGATATCTATATAAAGGTAGTAGGCATTCGTCCAGAAGACCTTGCCGTCAACTTAAATCCCTAAAAGTTGGAACAAAAACCATAAAATAGTATCTTTGCAGCGGATTGTCAGAAAATTGGCAGCCCGCTTTTTACATACGTCCGTCTGTCTAACAAAAGAGTGGCATCTATCGTTAAGGAATTAACAACAACAGGCGCATGCCTGTACCAGTATGAAACTGGTACGGGGCGTGCCTTTGTTGTTGGAACGCCACGTCCATGTTAGAGGGTACGTTTCCGTACCCTTATATAAACATAAAACAAATTCAATGGTTCAAACAATTGCCACCCTGATAGATGAGACGCTCATGGTAATGGGCGCCCATCTTCACGTGCGGATGACAGACGAAGAAAAGGCGTATCTTGATGCTCATTTCGAGCTTATCCATATCAAAAAGGGAGAACACCTCGTCACCAGGGGCGAGGAAGTATGCTACCTCTATTATCTGGAATCCGGCATCGTCCGGTTATGGTTTCCGGACAAAGAGAATAGAGAGATTTCAGCACGGTTTATCCAAGCCAAAGAGTTCATCAATTTTTTCCTTTCACATGAAGAACACCATGCCCACTACAATATCAAGGCATTGGAGCCATGCAAGATCTGGAGATTGCCCAAAAAAGATCTTCATCAGCTATATGAGTTATCCATCAATTTCAACAAGCTGGCCAGAATACATTTGGTAAGATCCATCAACCGCAAAATAATAAGGGAAGAGGAGTTTTACACACTGGATGCCGAAGCGCGTTACAAAGCGCTTTTGGCCAATGAAAAATGGCTGTTACGTTCAATACCCTTAAAAGACATAGCAAGTTATATCGGCATCACGCCACAAGCATTGAGCAACATCCGAAAGCGCATATAAACCAAACCCTATAAGCCGGGCAGGACAGTTTTACACAACTAATCCTATCCGGCTTTTTTCTGTAGAATTATTCCACACCTGCCGGTTTACGGCACATGTATTTTTTAATGCACATTAAATAAACACGAAAGGCCCTTTAAAAGCCCTTCATAAAATTTGTCCTCCCGTATATAATCTATATGTTTGGAGCGAAAACAACGCGATAAGCACCTTGATTCGGTTCTGCCGACAGGAATCCGCGTAAATTGGAAACACCGTATGAGACAAATAGAAAAATATATAACATTAATAACCTAAAGAGTAATTCCCATGGAACACATCAGACTGACTGCTATCAGCCTTAGCCTGCTGTTATGCACCGTAAGCGCTTTTGCGCAACGCCATTATGAGAACATCCCGGCACTTGAATTGAACTACGGCACTAACCTGTTCGGCAATGCAGGCAACTATTACAACCTGTCCTTTTCCAGATACATCAACCGGACAAGCTATTGGAAAGCCGGGTTTAGCTATTTTGAGAAACCTTACGAATATACAGCCAACCTACCGCAAGTCTCTACCTTGAACCCGGAAGAAACGATTCCCGAAACGATACATGACAAGGGTAAGGACTTTTTTGTGGACGGCGGTTATTACAGAACCCTGGCCTGCAACCTGAAATCCGTTTACTGGGGCATCGGCCTGGGAGGATTCATCGGTACAGAATACGTCCGCCACCCCGATAAGGAATACAACTTCATCATCGGCCCGAAACTGGAAACGGAACTGGAAGTATTCATCCTGCCCCGAACGGCATTGCTTGCCCGCATACAACAACATTGGAATCCCCTATCCATTGACAAGTGGAACACTGTCTGGAACGTAGGAATAAAGATACTGCTCTACTAACCGACAAATCATATCACCATGCTTATTATCATATTGTTAGCCGATACAAATGTATCCGGCCTGATCTCCTTATACCGTGAAATAGGCGCCATGCTGATAGGGGTAGGCTTTCTATGTGCCGGATTAGCGGTACTTAAAAAGCTGATAAGCAACCACGAGCGCACCAAAGAGGCCATCATCACCTATATCACGGCATTGGTCACTTGGCTCATTATCTGGCAACTCTTATGAACGTAGTGGATTTGATACTGGTTGCCATACTCGCCTGTGTCACGCTTCACTTTTACTTTCGGAAAAAGAAGAAAGCACTTTCTTCCGGAAAGGAGAAAGAGAAGCCGATAAGGGAGGCGGTGCGCAAGGAAGGGCAGGAGAGAGCCTGTCCGGTCATCTGCGTGGTATTTCAGCCTGAGCTGGAAGAAGAGGAATTGGCTGCCGAGATAGCCGATATGTACCTGCATGGAAGAGCCTACTACTACTCAGGCAAACCACTGCCGGAACAGCCGAAAGAAGAGCCCATATCCATCAAGTATAAGGATGTGCAATGGGAGAGACTGAAAACGATTCATGTTTAATTAAAAAATAGGAACAAAATGAAAGCAATCGAAAATGTAAGAGAAAAAGCGAACCAAGTCATTAACCGCTATGGAAAGGTTATCTTCACCTTTCTCATATTCTTCACGCTGTTGGGAACGGCACAAGTGGCGGAGGCACAAAGCGGCCTGAAGATTAACAGCCTATCCGAAGTGACAGACAAAGCCAAAGAGGGTGCGGACACCATTCTGGACGTAGCCAAATACATTTTGGCGGCGGTACTCGGCATCGCTCTGGTCTTTGTCATCTATTCGCTTGCCACGAACAATCCCCATGCCAAGGAATACCTGCTCGGCTGGATCATCGCCGTGGTAGTCATCATGGTAGCCTTCCTGATTATCTAAAAACGAAGAGCCATGAGAACCATGCGTAAAATCAACAAGCCGATCAAGTTCTTCGGTCTGTCATCGGGACAGTTCGCCATCTTCATGCTGCTGACGGCCATCATCATCATCGTGAGCATATTCAAGCAGCTGCACCCGATACTCATCATCGGAATCATTTCCGCCATTCTGTTTCTATCCGGTCTGCTGTTCCAAACCTTGAAAAAGGAACACAAGGCCGGTAACCCGGACTACCTGACCGGCCTCCGGATCAAGAACGCCACCCCCCGGCAGATAACGGACAAACGGCAGATTTTCAAATTCATCCTAAAACAGCAACCATGATAGGAATCATCATACTCATATCCCTGCTAATCTGTGCGCTGTGCCTGCTGATTGCTCTGCTGTATATCCGGCAGACAGAGATAGAGGTGAAGGACAAATCCGTGGATCTGGAAAGTGTCTTGCCTATCCAGACCATCACGGAGAACGCCGTCATCAACGGGAACGGTGACATCACCGTCGGCTACCGGCTGCTTCTGCCCGAAGTGTTCACCTTGTCGGAAAGCGAGGCGCAATACATCCATGAGCGGTTGGAGGCTCTTTTGAAGCTGCTTCCGGCAGGCACGGTCATCCATCAGCAGAATTTCTACTATACGGGGCGATACCATCATGCAGAATACTCTTCCAATGCCCTGATAGCGGAGAACAACCGTCATTTCAACGGCAAGGAGATACTGAACAGTTACACCAACCTGTATGTGACGTTCACGAACGGCAGCCGAAACGGTAAGATACGCAAAAGCGCATCGGGCACCTCGCTGATGCGAAAGCTGCACTACCCGTTCAAGCAACCTTATAAGGAATATCAGCAACGGCTGACAGAAATGGAAGCCTTTCTGATGAACTTTGAGAACGGTTTGTCGTCCATCCAGCAGTTTGAGATACGCAAGATGGATGATACGGAACTGAACAACGCCATCTACGACTACGTCAACCTCTCTTACGAGACACCGGAAAACGATGCCACGCAGAAGAGCGTCAACCCTATGGCTGTCAGTGAAAGCGGAAGCATGAAAATAGGGCAGCAGCACGTTTCCATCCTTTCGCTGACCAACGAAGGCGAGCATCTTCAGGAACTGGCCGTGCCGCACACCGGCAAGTCGAAGGCATACGGGGGAAACATAGAGATACCGGACAGCATACGGAGCAAATGCTCGATGCTGTACCCCGTAGGACTTGGCCTGCCGTTCAACCACATCGTAAACATCGTGATAGAGATAACCGATCCAGATGCCACCGTAACGGCCATCGGTGCGGAGAAAGACGCGCTGAACTACATCACCAACTTCTACCCTCCGGCGGCAGAGAAGCAACGCGAGCAGGCAGCCTTCTGCGATGAGATTACCCAGTTCGACTACCAGACCGCCTATACCGCCTTCAATGTCGTGCTGAACGATACAGACCGCACCTCGCTCATGCGGAAAACCGCACTGGTACAGCAAGGCTTCAGCTTTATGAACCAAAGTTCGTGCTATGTGGAGAACGCCGAGCTGTGCAACCTGTTCTTCTGCAACATACCCGGCAATGCCAGGGCCAATTACCGGGGCTTCGTCAACACGACCAAGCAGGCCATCTGCTATCTGCAAAAAGAGGGGATGTACCTTTCGGACGAGAAAGGGCATATCTACCATGACCGTTTCGGTACTCCCGCCAAGATAAACCTCTGGGATTATCCGGCGCTGAACAACAAGAACCGCATCGTTATCGGCCCGTCCGGTTCCGGTAAATCTTTCTGGCTGAACAATTACATCCTGCAAAGCTATGAGCTGGGCCGGGATGTGATGATCATTGACATCGGCGGCTCTTACCGCTCGATGATAGCCTTGAACCGGGGCAAATACTTCGACTCTACCGAGCAGAAGAAATTTGCGTTCAACCCCTTCTTGTGTGACCGTGACAAGAACGGCAAATACCTGTACATCGACACCACGGATGCCGAGTCTGCCGATGACCAGATAAAGACCATCGTCGCCATTATCAGCTACATTTGGAAGGTACGTGAACCCATGCTGCCTGCCGAAAACGCCATTCTCAGGAAATCCGTCATCGGATTTTACGACTATGTGAACAATTCTTCAATAGGAGAGAAGCATGAGCGTATCTTCCCGACGCTGATAACTTACCGGGCTTATCTGAAGGAAGTGTTCAGCAAACGGATGACCGAGTTTGAGAAACAGAAATTCGAGATAGAGGAGCTGTTGCTTTTACTGGAACCCTATACGGACGGAGAGCTGTCATTCCTGCTGAACGCTACCGAGAACGTGGATATCGTGCATGACCGGCTGATAGCCTTCGATATGGAAGATGCCTCTAAGAAAGAGTACTTTCCACTCGTTGCCATCATCACCCTGCAAATGATCGTGGATAAAATCAAGAAACGCCAGGGGTTTGCCAAAGAGCTAATCATCGACGAAGCACTCGACTTCCTGCAAGACGAGAAATTCGGAGACTTCATCGCCTACCTGTACCGAACCTTCCGTAAAAAGGAGGGAAGCATCACGCTGGCCGCACAGAACATCCTGTTTTTGAAAAACATGCCGTCCAGTATCAAGGACTCCATCATCATCAACTGCGCGACCAAGATTATCCTCGACCATTCAGAACACCGGCAGAACCTGCCGGAAGTGAAAGCCGTGCTTTCCATCACGGACGAAGAGGCCTATATGATCGAGTCGTTGCAGCGCACGGAACGCTGGAGAGAGTTTTTCATCAAGATGTCGAACGATGCCTTCATCTTCCGCAACGAGGTGTCCGACTTCGCCGCCGTAGCCTTCGATTCGCGCCAGGCGACAGTAGTACGACTGAAGCAGTTGTTCAACGAAAGCGGCTCGACCTATACGGCCATCAACCGCTATCTGGAGGAAAGGAGGAAAAAGTATGGATGACGCCACCCAAGGGCTGACCGCCCTTCTAGGCTGGTCAACCGACTTCAACGGCAGCGCATACAATCTTGCCGGAAGCATTGCCGCCGCACTTTTGGGCGTTGCGCTCATTTTCGTGGTATGGGCACTCGCCACGAAAAAGGAAAATGCCAAGAGCTATCTGACAGCCTGGCTGGTATGTGTCATATTCACCCTATTATTCATCACCAACAAATAACCGTCATGAAAAGAATCATTCTCATACTCGGACTTGCCGCCTCGATAGGGCTGATGGGAACCGGCAGTGTTCATGCCCAGTTCGTCGTGCATGATCCCGGCCACACCCTGCTGAACTCAACGGAATGGATCGCCAATGTCAAGAAATGGGTTACACAAATCAATGAAATGATCGATGCCCAGGAACTGCGGCTCGGCCTGCAAAAGATCGACCAGTTGAAGGAACTCAAATCATTGAAAGAGCTTGCCGACCTGCTGGACGACGTAGCCTGCCTGAGCAGCGACTACAGCTTTTACCTGAACGTAGGATCGAATTACCACTGCCTGAAATTTCTCAACTTTCAGCGTGTGACCGTCAATCTGAGCCTGAGTACCGACCTGCTGTTCAAGGTGGCCACCGTGACCAGTTACTTCTCGATGAACTCGGAAGGGCGCATGTCCTTTATCGAGCAGGTGAAGGAATCGGTGGAAAAAGCCGCCGAAGAGATGCGTGAGTTTAACGAATCCGTGCGTTCCACGGTCATTTACAAATCCATGAAGGGGCATAACCGGAAGACCTATTACCAGGGACGGTTGGCCGCTTTCACACGACACACCAATTAAAGCGTTATGAATCAAGATAATTTTCTCTGGGGACTTCAGATCACGGACGGTCTGACGATGGAACTCGTTTCGCAAATGACAGTCATCGCCTTCGGTGTTGGTGTCATCTGCTTTATCTGCAACCTAGCATACAACTATCTCTATCACGGAGCCAGCCAGCTGTTAAGCCCGAATGAGGACAAATTTCCCGACATGATGGAAATCGCCCGTTGCCTGGTACTGTTCTTCTGCCTAAGCATATACACCCCCATCGCCCAAACCATCGTAGGCACGATGGAAGTAATCAACGAAGCCACCTCGCTGACCTCCGAGCGTGCGCAGGAATTTGCCCAGTTCATGGCACAATCAGCCATCGAACAAGGAGAGATGATTGCCGAATACGACAAACACAGCCTCCAGTCGGAGGTAGCAGCCGGAGAAGACAGCACCGGCGCCATGCAGCACGAACTGGATAAAAAGATGGAAGAGGACGAAATGACCGGTGTACGCTCCAGCGTGGAGAAGATTGTGCAGCTGCTCAACCCCGCCAACCTCGCCACCCTTGTGCTTCATGGCATTTCCGCCCTATTGGTAGGAATCATACAAGTAGTCATCTTGGGTATCGGCGTGGTCATTGTCAAGCTACTGGTCATTCTCGGCCCGTTTGTCTTTGCCGTAAGCATGTTGCCGGTCTTTCAGAAACAGTTGAGTATCTGGTTCGGTACGCTCTGCTCCGCCTGTATGGTATTCACCGTCATCAATATTCTGAACCAAATCATATGGCAGACCTTCAAGGCCATCTATACGGAAAGTGCCGACATGGTGGACGCAGCTACGCAGCAGATACAATATTTAGGAATGGATCTCGCCCTGATTGGTGCTTATTGCAGCTGTTTCTGGCTATCCTCCAAAATCGTAGGACACAGCGATGCCGGGAAAATCATTTCGAAAACCGTGTCAATCGTCACCACGGCGGCCACCATCGCCCTGATGGGAGGCGCAGCGGCAGGCGGCAAGCTGACCAACGTAGGCGGTGCCGCCTCTATCGGGGCAAGTTTCATAAACGACAACAATAAAAAATAGAACTATGAATCTGATGAAATTCAAAGGAGCAGATGATGCGGTCAAGCTGACTATCCGGCTTTCAGCCGGGTACTGCATCATTCTGACTATCGCTTTTGCCAGCAGTATCATCTTCCTTATCAACAAAATAGAAAAAGCATACGGCCAGGCTCTCGTCATCGACAGGCAGGGAGAAGTCTATGAGGCAAGCAGCCTGTCTGCCAGCGATATGCGGCAATACGAATACATGAACCATGTAAAGACCTTCGTAACCCACTGGTATGCCTTTGACGAGAGCAGCTACGAGAAGAACATTTCGCTTGCGCTCAACCTCATAGGCAACAAGGGGAAGGAGCTGTTGAACGAGTACAACGATGTGAATATGCTGAACTCACTCATACAAAAGAATATCCGTTACGGGGTACGCATCAAGGATGTAGAGATTAACACACAAACGATACCCGTTTCCGGAAAGATAATCTTCACGCAGACCGGGTACCGGGCACGGGGAAGCATCTCACGTAATATCGAAGCGGAGTTCACCATCTATGATATGCTGTCCCGCAGCGAGGAAAATGCGCACGGAGCCAAGATAGAAGATTGGATTGTCCGCTATTCCGAACCCGTGGAAAGCAACGGCACCAACACATCGCAGGCAGCTTCTCCGGGCAAGAATGAAAACCAGTCAGAAACCTCTAAACCAACCGACCATGGAACCGAATAAACTTATCAAAGACAAGAACAAGCTGTTGATGGCCATCCCGGTAATCCTGGGCATCCTCTTCCTTTATGTATTCTTCATCCGTGAGGACGGGAACGTGCCGTCAGGGAGTGACAGACAGGCCGCCTCGCAAGCCTTTTTGGAACCACAGTCGGAAATGGCCGACAAGGTGAACGACAAGATGGAAGCCTATAAGCAGGACAAACTGGAAGAGCAGGAGAAGGCACGCATCCTGAAAGAGTCTCAGGTCAAAGGATCTGATTTTTACTTCGAGCTGCAAAACCAGCAGGAGCGGTATGACCGTGCCACACTGGAGCGCATCCGCCGTATGCAGAACGATCCGTACAGCGAAGTCATGGCAGAATACGGAGGTGGCCGGAACGGACGCTTCTCTCATCAGCTGGAAAGCCAACTGGACGGACTGGAGGACGAGCAGGCGCTCAACGAGATTATCCGGGAAGCCAAGAAGAACTCACGCATCCGCAAGGAACTGGAAGAATCCGACAAATACCGCAAGCGCATGTATGAACGGATTGTCAATTATGACCAAGAGGGAAAAACGGAGAAAGCCGCTGCCAACCCTTCCGGCCATCCATCCGCCGACAGCCTGATGCAAAAAGGCCCGATCTACCATGCCGAAAACGGCAAGCGGGTACGCCGCCAACCGACCTCCGCACCGGGAAACAGCAACCTCTTCAGGGCTTGCATCCACGGCGACCAGACCGTAGTCACGGGCAGTACGGTACGGATGCGGTTGCTTCAGGACGTAACCCTATCCGGCATGAAGATACCGGCCAACACGCTGTTTTACGGTATCGCCACTTTGGGAGCCAACCGCCTCGATGTGGTAGTCAGCAACCTGAAGGTAGGAGACAACCTCAATCCCGTATCGGTGGTTGTCTTCGACAATGATGCCATGGAAGGTTTGAACCTGCCCAATAACCTGAAAGCCAGTGCAGCCAAGCGTATGGAACAAGGTCTTGTACAGAACATCGACATGCCGCTCTCTTCCATCGGCACGATGGCCAGCGAAGTGACCAGCGTAGTCAACGCCACCACCCAGGTAGCCAAGCAAATCTTGAACATGAGCCTCTCACAAGTGAAGGTACATCTCAAGTCCAACTACGAAATGTATATCCAAGAAGAGAGTCAGGAATCGAAGTTGCGTAGGCAAGCCGTGCAAGCGGAGTTACAGAAGCTCTATGAGCAAATGGAACAAGAGAAAACGAACAAGAAAAATCATCCCCTTCAAACATTGATAGACAAATTATGATAGACATTCTCAATTACCTGCTTGCGCTGTCAGCGGTCTTTTTCGGCTATCGGATCTACGTATCACGCCGGAACGGACGAGCCTTTAAAGAAATCCGTCCGCTGACCGTTTCTTTCGGCATTACCCTGCTTCTTCTATGGGGCATTACCGTATTCACCGCCTTTTTTTCAAGAACCGTTTAACATATCGACAACATGAAGAAATATATTTATCTACTGTTTTACTGCTTTGTGTGCAGTCTGCCGCTCTTCGCTCAGGAAAACGGCACTCCCCGGAAACAAGCCATCAGCCAAAAAGACATCTTTATCTCTTTCGACTGTGTGAAACACCTGGTATTTCCTGTGCAAGTATCTGATATCGCCATCGGCGAACAGGAGCTTGTCATGGCCAGCCGGGTAGAAGAGGCGCCCCATATCGTCAGGCTCTCGGCGCAAGCGGAAGGATTCACCGAAGAGACCAACCTGACCGTAGTCTGCATCGACGGAAGCGTTTACACCTATCACATCCGCTACCTTCCCGAAGGCGGCACGGATTCGTACCCGAACATTTACGAGGACAACGGGAAATGGCAGCACCATGACTATCAGGCAGAAGTCAGCGACCTCCATCTGGCCGAGTTCTTCTTTCCGGAGGACATCGCTTACGGAACGCCCGGCAACGAGGTGTCCTTCACTCTGGCCGCCTACAACAACCAGTTGAAAGTATCAACCGCCAAAGATGCCGTGGCATATTCCAACCTGTTTGTGGTGGATAAGGCCATGAACACTTACCACATCACCATCAAACGGGGCAATACCTCCGTATTCACCTACAATTTTGATGACCAGCGCAAATATACCGCCCATGTGGATGTGAACAGCGAGGAAATGGAAAGATGCATCCAAGAGCTGCGCACCAAGAAGCGCAACATCTACAGCCTGGGGGTCATCGAGAACAAGTTTGAGTTGTCAATGGCCAATCTGTATGTGCATGAGGACTTCATGTTTTTCATCTTTGACCTGAAAAACAAATCATACATCGACTACGACATCGAGTTTGTCAAATGTTTCCAGCGTGACCAAAAGAAGAGCAAGAACGCCATCCAGCAAGAAACGACCATCGAACCTATCTATCAGAAAGATTTTGATACGAAAATCAAGGGCAAGAGCCGGAACCGGCTGATACTTGGTTTCGACAAATTCACGATACCCGATGATAAGGTATTCGAGATCGAGATTTACGAGCGAAACGGCGGGCGGCACATCAAGCTGGCCGTGTTGAACGAATACATCCTTTCCGCAGAACCCTTATACAAGCCACAGCCATGAAACTGAGAGAAGCATTAGACACCTATATGTTCGACAACGTGGGACAGTTCGGCGGCATCGCCGAATCACTGGGCTATCAGACCGAATACCGGGACGGATATTTCCGGTTCCGCAAAGACGGGGAAGAGCTGAGCATGAGCGTAAGCGAAATCAGGGAAAAAGCCGGAGCAAAGTACGATGAAAGCCTTCGTGACCAATCAAAAGAACGTGTATCCGCCCTTTTTGACAAGGAACGTGCCAATGATCCTAAATATGTCGCCGAGCTGGAGAAGGATGGCATCAGCATCAAGCGGTGGGAGAACCTGAAGGGACATGACAAGGACGGCTTTACCGTCATCGACCATCGCCTGAAGGTATGCTACACCGGACAGTCGCTCTATGAATACGCCTACAAGCAAGGGAACATCCTCGACGGGAAAGGCACCAAGCTGGAAAAGGGTGTCATGTCTGATTTGATGGAGATACACGGCAAACCGGGGAAGCTCCGTTTCAACGATGACGGAATCTCCGTATTCTACCGCAAAGAGGCGTTGGTTATCCCGGACAAGGTGCTGGGAAAGAAGTTGGGCAAGAAAGAGAAAGAACAGCTGCTTGCCGGTGACATCGTACCCATCACCGTAAATAAGAAGGACATCCTGCTGCAAGTTGACCGGGATCTGAACTCCGTCATCCTGCGCACCAACCAGGAAATCAAGATTCCCGACATCATCGGGCAGACCAGCGAATATGGCGGCTACAAGTTAACCAAAGCCGACAAATACCTGCTCGCCAACGGCCATGCACTGGAGAACAAGCTGCTGCACAGTCCGGAAGGCTACTTCATTGCCGACATCCAACTGACGGATGACAGGAAAGGAGTCATGATACAGAACATACAGAGTATCACTCCCGGCAAGGCACAAGAGCTGATCAAGGCCATGACCCCCAAACTGGAAGCCCATGCGGCCAACATAGAAGCTGCAAAAGAGCAAAAACACGAAGAGGGGCGCAATATGGAAGCCGAGTTTAAGGAAGCGGTGGGCAAACATGACTTTGAAAAAATCGGGAAGCTCAAAGAGGAAGGATATAAACCCAGTGAAGAGTTTATCAAAGGAATCGGTAAGGAACACGGTCTGGATGAAAGGCAAACCCATGAAGTCATCCAGCTGTTCGGCACCAAGCCGGAAGAACAGGGCGAACATGAAAGGCAGGCCACACGTCTGTTGGATGCCGCACAGACCGACAACTTTCATGTCATCCAAGAGATACAGAAAGAAGGGTACCGGCTCACTCAAGAAGACCTTACCCGGATGCGTGAAACGGGTGTGCAAGCCAACACACTGATAGCCGTACAAAAGATTTTCGGGATGGAAGGCAGCACAAAGACACTGGGAGATGTCAAACTGGCCAGCACACCCAAACCCGACAACAGCAAGGAAATGGCCCGTCCGATAGCCAGCACCATCAACCGGGCTTTCAATGACTTATAACCTAAAAAATCAGGAATTATGGATTACGATGAATTAGTACAGAAAAACATTGCAGGAGAAATCAGTGACTTAGAGTTTCTACTTGCACAGGAAGAGCTTGCACAAGCCTATCAAGAAGAGATGGCTGCCAAGCAGCAAGAGACAAACAACCAAACGGCCAGAGAATGGCTGCTTGATTACGAGAACAGAAATCTATACCAATAAATCATGGATACAGCAAGTGATAAAGCATTACAGCGTTTCGCCGAACTGATGATCGAAAAGATAAAGCAGGTGGAAGACAACTGGCAAAAGCCTTGGTTCGGGATAAAGGGTGGGGGACTTCCGCAAAATATCGAGGGAAGAACCTACAACGGAGTAAATTCCTTCATGTTGTTTCTACTTTCGGAAAAAGAGCAGTACAGCCTGCCGGTCTATATGACCTTCATGCAAGCCAAAGACAACGGCCTTAACATACTGAAAGGAGAAAAGTCATTCCCAGTCATTTACTGGAATTTCTCAGTAAGAGACAAGAACGGAAAGAAAATACCTTTCGACGTATATAAGAACCTGGATAAAAACGAGCAGCAGGAATATAAGGTCACGCCGTTTCTGAAGACATACAATGTGTTCAACGTACAGCAGACCAATCTTCAGGAAACGAAACCGGAGAAATGGGAAGCATTGAAGGAGCAATTCAAGATACCGGCCATCAAGGACGAGCAAGGGATGCTCACCGTGCCTCTGATTGATGCGATGGTACGGGAACAGCAATGGATCTGCCCCATTTATTCCAAGGAAGGAAATAGTGCTTACCATGCAAGGGGAGAAGATAACCATATCGTCGTACCCCTGAAGGGGCAGTTTAAGGACGGAGAGAATTTCTACTCCACACTACTGCATGAGATAGCGCACTCGACTGGAGAACCTGAGCATCTGAACCGGGAAAAAGGCGTGATTTTCGGAGACAAGCAATATGCCAAAGAGGAACTGGTTGCCGAACTCACCTCCGCTACCGTCGGGCAAAGCCTGGGAATATCCACCCATATCCGGGAAGAAAATGCCATGTATCTAAAAAACTGGCTGGGAGCCTTGAAAGAAGATCCCAAATTCATCTACAACATCCTTGCCGATGTAGGAAAAGCCAGCAATATGATTCAGGAACATACCGCACGGATGGAACAGTACCTCACACCGGAGGAACGGTTCACGCAGGCCGTCCTGCAAGACAACCGTCCGGTATTGGAGCAGATGAAAAACGAAGGTTTTACCCCTTCATCACGGTTATTGGAAAGTGTTGCGGCAAACCATCCTACAGCCGACAACCTTGAAACGCTACACAGCACTTTCGGCATTTCGCTGCCTTCCATGGAAGCGGAGCCAGCCATGAAAAATATGAATGAGCCACAGCTCGGATTATAAACTTTTAAAAACCATCATTATGTTTACAGGACAAATTATCGGTTATGTCGGTGCGGATGCCCGGCAGAACAAGAACGGAAAAGGATTCAACTTCCATGTATCCACCAAGTACAAGAACGTGAACAACGAGGAACAGACCCTATGGGTATGCTGTTTCGTGAATTACGAGAGTAAAGTCTTTGAGTATCTGAAAAAAGGGACACAGGTATATGTCTGCGGCGATGTGTATGCCGATGTATTCCAGAAGGATGACGGTAGCCACATCCCATCCGTCAGCCTGACCGTCTCACGCATTGAGTTACTGGGAAAGGCAGAGAAAAAAGAGAGCGGTGACGGAACGGCATCCGGACAACCCCAATAACAGCAACGGCCATGGAAAGAGAGAAGAAAGACCTGTCATTCATCCTGATCCTGCTATCCACGCTCATCGGGACAGCCGTACTGTTTCAGTGGGCTATCGTTACGGGATTATACGCTCCACTACGTAATCCGGCCATGTGGGAAAGGCTGATGGAGAAGGATATCCTATTCCGGTTTCTCTACGTTATCCTGATCGGAGGCCTCGCTTTTCTCTTTCCGGTTGGCAAAGTGAAAGACGAAAACAAGAAATGGGTTTACACCAGTATGACACTGGTTACGGCATCCATGCTGGTTGTCGGATTCAGCCGGTTATCAGCGTGGTATAACCTATTTGTATTTCCCATTCTATTCGTAGCGTACACGCTGCTTGTCATCAAGACTCTGCCTTATTTCATCCGGCGTCATGCCCAATCCGATGATAGCATTTTCGGGTTAAGCCGGGAAGAATCGGCTTTCTACTTCCGCTTTGAAACCGCCTCCGGGCCGCTGGTCATCCATAAGCCGCAGCAGAATGTCTATATCGACGGCGGTCCGGGAAGCGGTAAATCAGAGAGCTGGATCAAGGGAATCATCTACCAGTGCGCCGAGCGCAACTATGCCGGATTCGTGTACGATTGGGAGGGTGATCCCACCAAGGACAAGTCACCCATCCTCTCACGTATCGCATACGGAAGCATCGAACATTTCCGGAACAAGGGGATGGAAACACCCCGTTTCGCCTATATCAACTTTGTGGATATGTCACGCACGGTCAGGGTGAACGTACTTTCTCCGCAATACATGTCAAAGGGAAACGAATCGCTATTCATCCGCAATATCATCATGACACTGATGAAGAATCTGGAAGCAAGCTGGAAGGAAAAGACCGACTTTTGGGCCAACAATGCCATCAACTACGTCTATTCAATCGCCTATAAATGTTTCAAGGAAAGGAAGCTTGGTATCTGTACGCTGCCCCATGTGATAGCCCTTGCCCTTTCTGACAGCAACCTAGTATTCCACTGGCTGTCGGAAGATCCTGAAATCGCATTGAACATGTCCTCCATGCTGACCGCCTGGAAACTGGGTGCACAACAGCAGACAGCCGGAGCCGTATCATCCGCACAGACTCCGTTGGTACTCCTGAACAACAAATACATCTTCTGGGTGTTGTCGCCACTTCCCGAAGAAGAGTTCTCTTTGGATATAACCAACAAGGAACACCCAACGCTGTTATGCGTAGGCAATGCGCCCACCATCAAGGAAGCCGTTTCCCCTGCTATTTCCTGCATCGGCAGCGTCTTGATGTCACAGATGAACAATCCCGGCAAAGCGACCAGCATATTCATGGTAGATGAATTTCCGACCATCCTGTTGCAAGGCATTGACACTTTCATCGGAACCGCCCGGAAGCACAATGTCGCTACCATTCTCGCCGTTCAGGACTTCAACCAAGCGGTCAGGGACTATGGAGAGAAAAGTGCCAACATCCTGAAAGCCTCCTGCGGAACGCAGGCTTACGGTATGACCGGAAATGAGAAGACCGCCAAAGACATCGAGAACTTGCTTGGGGAGAAGAAAGAAGCGCAAGAATCTTATTCACACCAAGCCGGTGGCAATAACAGTGTCACGGAGAGCCTGCAAAAAGAAAAAGTCTTAAAGGCAAGGGACATTGCCGGACAAGCAGCCGGACACTTCATTGGCAAGATTGCCGGAGGCAAGCCGCCATTCTTCAGCGTGCAGATGGATATGTGCCGTTTTGAAGAGAAGGAGATACCCCGTTTCTCCTTACCGGTCAAACTGGGCAACGGCAAAGAAGAGATGGAACTGGAAATCCTGGAAGAGATTATCCAGCAGAACTACATCAAAATCATTGAAGATGTCAACGCCATCCTCAAAAAGATAGAGGACAAATTAAAAGAAAAGTCAGCAGTTCCGCCAACCGGGACACACAAGACAGAACAAAAAATCATCCGATAACATTCAACAAAAGAATCCTACCATGAGAAAAATTCATTCATTATTAGCGGCAGCCTGCTTATTGGCCGCTTCATGCAACAAAGAGGAAATCCAATCGGAAACAGACAAAGCCGGCATGTATCACATCACCGTAGCCGTAACCGGTTCCTCACCCAAAGGCAGTGTGCATATATATAATCTTGACGGCGTGAGATTCAGGAACGAACGCACCGGTACCTCCGCAGCTTCCGTAGATGAGAGTTTCACCGATAAAGCGGAATACAGCACGGAAAAGCCTGTCAGCCAAATTACCGTGCAAGGCATTCTCTATTCAAAAGAGAGTGCTATCATCACCATGCAGATAAAAAAAGACGGGGAAAGCGTATTCAACCAGAGCAAACAGTTGGAGGCCGTTCCCGGTATAGACACTACTGTTGATTTGGTTTACAGTACCTTGAAATAAAAATGCAGACGAATCAAAAAACATATACTTTCTCTTCCATATTTAGATGATATTTCTTATCTTTATGAAAGATAATCTTTCTCATTTATAATCTAAGCTCAGATAAAATGAGATTCAACTAATCCAGTCAACGTTATGAAAGTCGATTTCAATCAGATAAAAACAACCATTTCTCTGCCCGATTTCCTGCTGGAACTAGGATGGAAAATCGTGGAAGGCTCTTCCAACTCCTGTCCCAAAATGAGCAACGGAACGCATACCATCGTCATCAAGCGGAACTCGCAGAACCAATACACCTATTGGGACGTGCATAGTGACAGCGTGCGTGGCCGCAGTATCATGGATCTGATGCAGGAACATCTATTTGAAACAACCGGAAAAATGCCGTCCTTGCGCGAGGTGGGGGAGATCCTTCAGAACTACATCAACACCAACCGCATCACGACACCCGAAAAAAGCCGGTATGAAGTAGGTAACACAAGCATGAGAGCGGACGAACTTCAATTCTACTTGAGCCAGCTACAACCCTACAAGGGCAATTATCTCCAGAAAAGAGGTATCCTGAAAGAAAGCATTGAAAGCCGGTTCTTCAAAGACACTTTCTTTATCCGTGAGGTAAAGAACAAAGGGAGTGTTTACCGCAACGTGTGCATCAAGATGTACAATGAAAACGGTGTGCAAGCCATTTCTCAACGAAATGAAACATTCAAAGGGATTATCGGTGGCAAGTTCGACTGTCTGGCGACCAGCAACCATGACAAAAGCCGCCCGATAGACATTCTCTACATTGGGGAGTCATTTATAGACTGTATCTCCCACTATCAATTACGCCATTCCGGAAACGACCTCAATCTTGTATATGTATCTACGGAAGGGACATTCACGGAAGGACAAATGAGGCTATTACGCCTGATTCTTGACAAGAACCAGGTAAAGGAGCTCCGGAGCATCTTTGACAACGACAAACAAGGGCACAAGTACACTCTATGGCTGCATCGTTACTTTCATGGCGATACGACTGATGTCGAGAGCCTGAGTAACGATGAACTCCGCAACAAGGTACGGAAACTGAAGAACGTCGAACTTTCGGAAAACAAGGATTGGAACGATGATCTGAAAATCTCGTGTGGCATCTGTTCCTCCACGGAGGACGGCCAGTAACCTCATAGATTTGCTCCATCACATAATACGACAACCTATAAAATCAGATCAATATGAATATCAAGCATTTATTTTTTTGTATGCTGCTCATTGCCTTTTCCTCATGCAGCAAACCCGGCTATGAGAAGGCCATTGCGGAATGGGTTCAGACAGATTCTCACGGCACCTGGACGGATTTAAAGTTCGAACTACTGGAAGTGTTGGAAACAGAAGACGTCACCGTATCGGACAGCCTGTGCTACCTGAACAACAAAAGCGCACAATTATCCGCTGTCATACAGAAAGCGGAAAGTCCCCGTGCCTTATTCAAACCGTCCTTTTCCGCCTATATGGAAGCCGAAAAAAGCCTGAAAGCAACGGATGCCATGAAAGCCATGTACCTGCACCGTGACAGTACGGAAGTTATCGGCAAGATATTAAAATGCAGGTATGCCATCGTCCAGCCACACTCAGGGGTGCAGCAGAAAAAGACGGCTTCTTTCCTATTGTCCCCCGACATGGAAAAATGTATCGGCAAACTAAAGCCGACAAGCAAATAATCCGAGCGTAACGATGTGTAGCGACAACGTTTTTTGGGGTTCTTTTTTGGGCGTCTTCCAAAAAAGAACTCCCACACATTTAGATGTGTGGGCTATTCATTACACTACCATCCTTTCCCTTATCAACGGTATATTATCCCGTACCAAATTCAGAATCCGGTCATGATAGGCTGATAATTGGTTAGACTTTCCACGACACTGGCACACCTCCATCCTGCTAAGTGAAAACTCCACCGTTTCCATGCGCCTTCCATCCACCGTTGCCGACATTATCAACGAATCTTCTCTCTTATAATAGGCGTTGCTGAATACACAATGATGCAGCAACTTTCCCTCTTTGTAAAAGTCCGAAAGGCTTTCCAATACCCGAACCATAATATTTCCATCCGCAAACGAAAGATTAAAGAAACGTGATTTGGCAGCAATATAGTCTTTTTCATCCTTTTCAGAATATTTTTTCTTACATTTCCCCATCACCCAATCATGCGCTTCTTCTACATTCAACGGACACAAATAATGAGGATTTCTCGCATCCAATTTATTTTCTATCAGCATATCCACATAGTCCAGCCACAAGTCCGCATCATGTATCACATAGTCATGTCTTAAACAGATTTTTACATACGTCCAATACTTATCTATACCGTATTTTCTCTCTAAAAATCTCAAGAACAAATTCATTTGCCCTGCCTTATATAATATCTCCATCCGATTATCAGTTAATAATGTCATAAAGAAGGAACTCGGACAAATATCATAAAAGGCACCCTTAAATCCATTCCTCGTAAGTTCGGGTATCACTTTCATTCTCGGATAGATAACTGCCGGGCAAATATCATAAATACGGTCATGATGCACATTCCGCTTACGCAATTCCAAAGAACTTCCATATATCCATGCATCGTAATAAAATATAGACATGCCCCGCAGCAAAGACAGCGTTTCTGTCTTGCCCTCTTTATTCATCCAACACTGTACCGCCTCAATTATAAAGTAATTAGCCGGAGACCCTTTTTTCAGCCGGCAGTCCACCATAAAAAAACGGATAACTTGATATTGCTTGTATGTAGTAATCACACAAAAATATTCTTTATATACAGCCGTCCTTTTCCTGCTATTCTCCAATTTCAGGTTCATACCGCAATGAGGACATTTACAGTTTTTCTTATCTTCCTTATCCCGCCATGTATGCCCACAATCCAAACAAAAGCAATTCCCCTTTGCATCACGCTTGAAATAATGCACAAAGCAATGTTTATAGGCATAACGCTTTTGAGCCTCTGAAACGGGAGCTAACTTCCTGCTCCCATTCACGATTTCCATTTGTAATTTTGTCTTGGGTTTCATATCAAAAAAGAGTTAACTGGGTTTGTACTTCGGTGTTGTTCTCACGTTTAGCTTGTTGACGCTTCTTCAACTTTGCCAATTCTTCCTCCTGCAATTTTTTGATAGCAGCCTCACGAGCCGCTTTCTTTTCTTCCTCTGACAATTCAACATGATGATTTACGACTACATTACATTTCAATGGGCTACCCACCTCAATATTATCTTCCTGATAATAGTGCAACGCCATACCAAAAATTTCATCATCACTAAAACCACAGCAACCGCTTTTCTTCACTTGGTTTAAAATATAGGTAATGCAATTATCTATATTCTTTGTAGGTTTTTGATAGACTGGAGCAAACAGACTATCCACCGCTGCCATATTATCAAGGTATGCCTTGATGGTACTTTTAAATTGTTCTGACACTTTCATAGTATATCATTTTTAGATTTCATTTCACAATAAGCCAATTTCACGAGAAACAAGGAGAATAGGCAAATAAGAGCCAACAACGTAACCGACACAACCTTTATCGGACTTGGCGTTATTACCGCTCCGACAAACATAGCCACTGCACAAAGAGCGATGATGACCGAAAAAACAAATTGAATGATTTGCATATACTTCTGCTACTTAGTTTGTTAAACTTCTAATTTTATGCTTCAGCTAGATTTAAAGACCTTTTTTTAAAACCCCTTTCCGGGATGGCCTTTTCTTTCTGCCGACTTTTTTTTTGAGCTTTCATGCCCCATCTGAGTTTATGAGCCTTTTTTTTACGGCACACAACAATAAGGAAGGAGGGATTAAGAAAAGTTTTGGACGACAAAAAATGTTGGGGACAGCGAAGCCGTCCGGCGTTATTTTTTTCGGGACAAAGGGGCGAAGACCGGAACTCTTTCGTATCCATCCACCGAAATAAATTTGCCGTTCAAAAACAAAGGATCTCAGATGGAGCTATGAAAAAAGCACATTAGGGGAGGCAGAAAACAAGGAAAAGGGCAGTACGGAAAGTAAAACAAACCATACGGTTTTGCTTGCAAAACCGTATTCCTATCTCCCTGCCACAAGTGACAGGGGGGGAACGGGTTAGCAACGGACTGCCGGGACAAACGGTAAAAGGAAGGAACTGCAATACGGAAGAAGGAGGTTGTTTCGGCAATGCCGAAGCTCCGGATGATGACCATTGCAATCCCGCCCACGTTTGGAACTTCTCTTTTCTGGTTTGCCCATAATCAGCCGCATAGCGGATGACTACGGGCAAACCGGGAATGAGAACAGTCATTCCGATGAAGGGGAGGGTGGGGAAGAATACTGCGTGAACGCAAAAACACTCTCGGATATGTAGCAAAAAAAAGCGGCACTAGGCCGCTTCAATCATTTGCTTGCTTTTTTCTTTTTAGAGACAGCCTTCTGTTTAGGCTGATCCGGTTTTTCTTCTTCTTTTTCCGGAGCCGGATAAAACTTGGTGGCTACCATCACAATGCGGTTACGCTTCTCCCCACTTTTAGAATCCGTCCATTCTTCCGGCTTAAAGTAGCCTTCAACGGTTATCAGCTCACCTTTTTTCAATACATCGAAGGAATCCAGTGCTTCATTCTTTCTCCAGGCTTCAATCCCCATGAAAGCGGAAACATAAGAGGTTTCTTCACCTGTCTTGTCTGCACGGCTGACCGCGATAGAAAAGCGTGCTACGCTTGCTGTTTCAAAACTACGGATTTCTGCATCCTTACCGATAAAACCTGTTACTGCGAATGAATTTTCAATCTTTTTCATATCTCTGATTTTTTAGAAGTTAATTAATCAATTTTACAGTGCAATAACTGATTGTTGGCTTTGGGGGACACCATGAAAAAAGATATAAATACTCTTTTTATGCTGGCCGGAAAAAGGAAGATTTGTAACTTTTTTATTGGTGAAGATGGCAGCAAATAATTCGGGTTAAATACGCTTTTTATGCAAGGCAAAAAAAGGAAGATTTCAGACGAATAACAACGTGGTGTTTGTGAATCGTCCCCTTATCCCCGTAAAAGGGGTTAGCAACAATCTATATTTGCAACGGAAAATGATTTGACTTCCCTAAAAAATGATATGAAAAAGACAAAACTTGAAAATCAGCAACAGGTTTGGAAAGGATGCAAAAAACAACCGGTCAGACAGCAAGCATGGCACATTCCGAAAATATGGTCAGCCGCCTATCGACACACCGGAAGAAACCTCTGCAATTCCTTTTAAAAAAATGAAGCCGAAGAATGAAGCATACAATATTCCACGTATCGAAAAAAGTGACTGCACGATAAAATGAAAGGCTGCAACGGAAGAACAGACTTGCGGATTCTGCGGGGAGAACATAACCATACAGGCATACAGCCACTACAACTGTTTCCGGAAAAAGAAGATTATACAACCGGAAAAACAGAAAGGCATCCACTCGGAGAAAAGCAAGCAAACGATTGAAGCGGACTGCCGATTTAGCGGCGAAATATCCGACTACCTATATACAGCCCTAAAAGGCTGGGGCATATGGGTAAGCAACAGACTGCCGGGCAAATAAAAGGAGAGTGGCATAGCCGCCGGAAAGAGGTTGTCTCGATGTGGCCGAAGCTCCGAAAGCAGACCGGATATGCCTCTCTCCTTTGCCTTCCCCATTCCTGGATTTCACACAATCACGGAGCCTGCGAGTGACTATGAGAAATCCTGAAACGGGGACAGTCACTCCGCTGAAAGGGTGGGTGGGAAACATGTGACTTTCTCCAAAATAACAAATAGGGGTATAAAGATCTCAAAAGAAAAGAAAGCCGTTCCAGAAAAGACTGGAGCAACTATCACCATCTACTGTTCTTTAAGTTAATTGCAGCAAATCCAAATCATCAGTGACCAATCCATCCAATACATGTTGGATTTTATCAAATATAGCCTTATCTATGCCATACGTGGCGCATAACGATTGAAATTTGCTTACAGCATCGAACACCTGTAATATCTTCTTTTCGGGCTCCTCTACAAAATCCTCGGCAAAGTTGACGAAATCACTTGTAGTCAAGGCAGACCTTTTGCCCATCACGCCCATCGAATGAATGTGTGCTGAAGAATTTTCCCATGTATTTGCCGTGAACATTACATCATATGCAGGTGATAAACGCCATACCCCTGCCTTATCCATGATAAACGATATGTTCTTATTATGATCATCGGATATACCTGCGACATAATTAAATACCATTCTGATAAATATCTGATCTTTGTCTTCCTGGGGAAGTTTCAGAGTCTCTGCTATCCAACACAGCTTCATATAATCATCTGCACCCGGCATAATGGCCGCAAGGGTCTGACTAAAGAGCTTTTCTCCATTCTTACGATCAAATCTTTCCGTTACGAAATGATTTCTTCCATCAATTTCTTTCAGGAAGCATGGCATCATGTTGATTCCCGCCGCCTTTGCCATTTCGCTATATACCATTTCTATCTCTGTGGTAGGAGAGTCATCTGCTTCTTTAAATTTGATGATATACTGCTTAAAATTTTCAGGCAAATCCACCTGGCCGGAACGAAACTCTTCCGTTTCGAGATTATAGGCAATCACTGCCTTCGGGCGCATGCCACCGGCAGAAGTTCCAAGATATATCAACTTTTTCATCGTGAGGCTATCCTCCGGTGATATGACAGCAGCATCTCGATCATTATATATTTTAGAAGCCAAAGTTGCCAATGATGACATATTTACTGACTCATGGATGGCATCATCATTAAATTCCGGTTCAAATTCCAATGCTCCCATAGCCCTCTTGCCAATATAAGAGAGCTTCAATAGAGGCAATGATTCCGTAACCTTTATATTATTATCCGTGAGCCATTGGTCAAATAGGGAAGCCCCCCATTTGTCAGGAAGCGCATCTGCAAGAAATTCCGGAAGCCCTTGATATAATTTATCTTTATTCCCATAGAAAGACGCAAACAAAGGGGTTCTCTTAGGGTGTGTGGAAGGGCATATATCATAATCTTGTTTCCTATATTCATCCGTAAATTGGAATACAGAACAATGCTTTTCAAAGTCCCAATTCAATTTGCCAATGCAAGTCCCCCACAGATATACATTCACTATAATCGGCTCTTTCTTCATACCATCTTACGTTTACCGTTAATTCTTTGTATTCTTTTACCTGTTTTTTCATTGATTAGGAAAGGGGAGTCTGGAAGTTCCGGAACCAAACCGACAACGCCTTCAAGAGTTCCACTTATACGCAAAATCTTAAGCAATGTACTTAGGGCAATATCACTTACTTTACAAGATTCTATTCTCTTAATAGTAACGATAGATACTCCTGCCTTATCCGCAAATTCTTGCTGGGAAAAACAGCAGCTAAGTCTTATAGACTTAACTCTCTTGCAGATTTCCTTTACAATACATTCATCTGAAAATTCGTATATTGTATATGTATCATATAATCTTTTCATAGAAAAACATATTTAGGTATCATTTTTGATACAAAAATACCGATAAATCTGAAAATCACCAAATTAAGAAACACTTTTTTTATAATCTTCTGCCGCATTAGCAAACGATTGAAGCGACCTTGTGCCGCTTCAATCGTTTGATTGCTTTTTCTTTTTAGTCCGGGGGTTCTTATTTTTCCGGAGTCGGGTAGAACTTAGTAGCTACCATCACAATGCGGTTACGTTTCTCCCCACTTTTAGAATCCGTCCATTCTTCCGGCTTAAAGTAGCCTTCAACGGTAATCAGTACATCTTTTTGCAGTATCCAAAAAGCATAGCGGTCTTCCATCTTACTCCAGGCTTCAACTTTCATAACAGAGGAAACAAATGTTTTTTCTTCATTTATCTTGCCTATGCGACTGACCACAATAGAGAAGTGTGCAACCTTTACTATTTCGAATAAATGGATTTCTGCATCCCTACAAATCCTGCCTGTTACTGCGAATGAATTTTCAATCTTTTTCATATCTCTGATTTTTTAGAAGTTAATTAATCAATTTTACAGTGCAATAACTGATTGTTGGCTTTGGGGGACACCATGAAAAAAGATATAAATACTCTTTTTATGCTGGCCGGAAAAAGGAAGATTTGTAACTTTTTTATTGGTGAAGATGGCAACGAATAATTCGGGTTAAATACGCTTTTTGTGCAAGGCAAAAAAAGGAAGATTTCAGACGAATAACAACGTGGTGTTTGTGAATCGTCCCCTTATCCCCGTAAAAGGGGTTAGCAACAATCTATATTTGCAACGGAAAATGATTTGACTTCCCTAAAAAATGATATGAAAAAGACAAAACTTGAAAATCAGTAACAGGTTTGGAAAGGATGCAAAAAACAACCGGTTAGACAGCAAGCATGGCACATCCCGAAAAGATGGTCAGCCGCCTATCGACACACCGGAAGAAACATCTGCAATTCCTTTTAAAAAAATGAAGCCGAAGAATGAAGCATATCATATTCCACGTATCGAAAAAAGTGACTGCACGATAAAATGAAAAGCTGCAACGGAAGAACTGACTTGCGGATTCTGCGGGAGAACATAACCACACAGGCATACAGCCACTACACCTGTTTCCAATAAAAGAAGATTACACCACCGGAAAAGCAGAAAGGCTCCACTCGGAGAAAAGCAAGCAAACGATTGAAGCGGACTGCCGATTTGGCAGCGAAATATCCAACTACCTATCTACAGCCCTAAAAGGCTAGGACATATGGGTAAGCAACAGACTGCCGGGCAGTCACTCCGCTGAAAGGGTGGGTGGGAAAAAACTAAGTGGACGCAAAAAACAACCTTACCATTGGGGGATAAACTTCCCCCTATTTTCACTTCACATATTCTTTACCCCACTTCAATTGATTCAACAAACTTCAACAACAAAGCGACTGTTACCGTATGAAATGAAAGCTGATTGAACAACTTATGCGCTTTCAGCATCTCAATAGCGGCTTCAGCCGTAACAACTCTCTGTTCATAAAGCCGAATTGTCGCATATAACTGGTCATTTGCGACAGGCCCCATTATTAGGTCATAGTCACCGTTTTCTCTTCCTCTGCGGTTGTTGACAACAAACTCCAGCCATTCTTTTGTCGCACCCATAAACCGAAGAACCGGATATTCCCTATCAAGAATATCATCGGGAACTTCATAAACAGAGACGATTGCTTTTTCGCTCTGTTCCCTGTTCTTCTTCAACAAAGCCCATTTTTTTGCTTGTTCAAAGTTGGTTGTCGTATAAAATCCCTTCCCAAAGTCCGTAGCCTTCCGTCCTTTCTGTATATTAGGGCGTTTCACGGTAACTGTAGATCCATGAAATAGTCTCATTTTCTTTTATTGATATAAGTCGTTATAGTATCTAATATATATTCGGGGTCTTGGGTATGAAGCATTTCAAAAGTCTCATCCAAAAAATCAAAAACCCCATAGTCCGAAAACAACAACAAGGTTTCTTCCGCACTTTGTTTCTTTTCCTCCCTATAATTCTCAATGCAGAACATCTTGAAAAGCAGGATCTTCGTGTCACCGTTATACCGTCGTTTTTCTTCTGTTTTTTCCTTCTCCAATGTTTCATAAAGCGACAATGTACTTGAATACCATAACTTGGTACTCTTATCCAGCAAAGATTTATACAACTTGGAAGAATATATATAATACAGTGCATCGCCTAAAGGCAATGCCTTTTTCTTCATGACCAGTTCTACCAGCTCTCTCATCACGAATGGGAGCATGGTTGAGTCAAGTTCTCCTTGATTTTTATGAGTAATTTCCATATTCTTGTTGTTATTACTTTAGCATATTTTCGAAAACACCTTCTTCACAGTTCTTTATACACACCTGACACTCGGCCACCACTTCTCTTAATATTCGGGCACATTCTTCATTCGAATGCCCTTGCAGTAATTCATAGGCATATCGCATCAGTTCATTAGCTTCCATTGTTTCCATCCTTATCAATAATATTCAAGTTCATCATTATTTTCTGCAACGACTCCATATTTGGAGTTCCTAACCAACACACACCTATGCAAAAGGTCATATTGTTCTCTGTATCTGAAAAACGCATATTGTTTTACCTTTTACAAACATTGTTGTCCCATTAAAATCTAAAAGAGTTCTTTGAAATATTTGAAATTTAGTTAGTTACAGCGATTTTCCGAGCGAACGGACTTGAATTTGTAGCTTTGCATCAGATTAATCCGATGGCATATGTTCCAAGACAAATACGTTTTCGCTCAATTGGCTTCATTTCTGAATCGAAGTAAGTTTAACCGCATAGTCACCAAGTATGATGGTGATAAATATGTGAAGCACTTCACCTGCTGGAATCAACTACTTGCTTTGATGTTTGGTCAACTTTCTAATCGTGAAAGTCTGCGAGATTTGATAGTTGCTCTTGAAGCTCATCATTCCAAATGTTATCATTTAGGAATGGGTAAAAATGTATCAAAGTCATCGCTGGCAAGAGCAAATCAAGATAGAGACTATCACATCTTTGAAGAATATGCTTACTACCTGGTTAGCGAAGCACGACAAAAGTGTGCTAATCATATTTTCAAACTTGGCGGTAACGTTTATGCTTTCGATTCGACTACTATTGACCTGTGCCTTTCAGTCTTTTGGTGGGCAAAATTCCGCAAAAAGAAAGGTGGTATCAAAGTGCATACATTATATGATGTGGAAACACAGATTCCTGCATTCTTTCATATCACGGAAGCATCCGTACACGATTCTAAAGTTATGATTGAAATTCCTTATGAACCAAGCTCTTATTACATCTTTGACCGCGGTTATAACAACTTCAAAATACTGTATAAAATTCATCAAATTGAAGCCTACTTTGTTGTCAGAGCAAAAAAGAATCTCGGGTACAAATCCATCCAATGGAAACGTAGGCTGCCTAAGAATGTGCTTTCAGACGCAAGTGTATTTCTGACAGGATTCTATCCTAAACAATATTATCCAGAGCCACTTAGATTGGTTAAATATTGGGATGAAGAACAAGAACGAGAATTTACATTCATAACCAATGCGATGCATATATCTGCGCTTCAAGTTGCTGAACTTTATAAAAATCGCTGGCAGGTAGAGCTGTTTTTCAAATGGCTCAAGCAGCACCTTAAAATCAAAAGATTTTGGGGAACTACAGAGAATGCTGTTCGAATACAGATATATGCTGCTATATGCGCTTACTGTTTGGTGGCAATCATTCAACACGATATGCAACTGAACAGAAGTACATATGAAGTGTTACAAATACTGAGCATCTCATTGACTGATAAGACTCATCTGAGAGACCTCTTTGATAAAACTAAATTTCAAAATGACAAAGAACGATTCGGACCAAATGGGCCAAGTTTATTTAATTTTTAATTCGTCCCAATTTTAATGGGACACTAATGTTTTACAAAGGTAAAACAATTAAGTAAAATTCATCTATCATTGCTTTTCATATTTATTGTGTCTTTCTCTTTTGCATCGGAAGTATTAGCACTTACAGCAACCAGACTGTATGACATCGCCACGTTTGATCATACCGCTGGAAAACAACGATATACAATCTGAATCAAAACAGATTGTATATCACCAATTTCTTTTTTTGTGCCTTGTTAAACGTATAAGAAGTTCCTCCGGCAGATTTTCCATCCCAATAGGCAATCAGCCTACAGGCGTGTGAAATCATGTAATCATTACGGTGGGCATAGCATTGGGCATAATAATATTCGGATAGAACTACCACCTTGTCGGCTTGGCGCAAAATATCAGCATACCTCTGTTTGTCCTCTTTGTTGAAATACACATCTTGCCCGACATAAGGAACAACCGCCACCAAAACCATATCGGGATATTGTTTCCTTTGTTCAAGTACGGTATGAGCAGCCATCATGTCAAATCCAACCGCACAACCAATATAGAAAAAACGGATTCCATTCTCATAGCAGAAACGTACCTCTTCATTCAACGATACGGACAAAGCATATTTATTTGTTCGTATCGTTCTATGACCGGTAAAAGCAACGGACATCATTTTCATCCATTTATCACGTGCCTTTCTACATATATCCAACGAACCTGCCGAAGTTTCATACACCATTCCATTCACCTCATAACGATAAGTGAACCAAGTAGTATCTCCAAAGATATCCTTCTGCTTCTCTATATAACTCTCTTTTTCTTTCATCTTATAACATACGGACAACTGTTTTACCTAAAAAGAAACCTCCCAAAACCTCACCTCCTATTTTTTCCAACTGACATGCGAAACGAGCATACGAAAACCCTTTTGTTAAAATATCGTCAAATACCAAGATTTTCTTACCCCGAAAAAAGTCCTTGTCAAATTCTATCACTTGTACTTTTTGAAGCGACTTGCTGTCAAATTTCTCGTGAATAGCCAAACGATCTCCACTGACACGTATATGTTCATACGCATTGATAGCACCTGAAAACTTACACACAGCCGAAGCAAACCCCTTATAACGAAGTTCATTCTTATCAGCGGAAGAAGCCGGAACACAAGCAAAAACAATATTCTTAACATCATCACCAAAAACTTGATGTAACTTATTCGCTATCATCCAAGCTATATTCAAATAAGCTTTTCCATCCTTAAAACTCCATATCATCTTACGAATTTGCCATTCTCTTTCCGTTGCCTGCCGATATTGCATAGGAAGATACTCAAAGAAAGAAAACATCATCTTATGCCATTGTCTGTCTAAACTAGGATATTTACTCTGATGTGCCATAGTCTTTTATCTATTAAAATTAAACTTATGCTTCAGCTAGATTTAAAGACCTTTTTTTAAACCCCTTTCCGGGATGGCCTTTTCTTTCTGCCGACTTTTTTTTTGAGCTTTCATGCCCCATCTGAGTTTATGAGCCTTTTTTTTACGGCACGCATCAATAAGGAAGGAGGGATTAAGAAAAGTTTTGGACGACAAAAAATGTTGGGGACAGCGAAGCCGTCCGGCGTTATTTTTTTCGGGACAAAGGGCGAAGACCGGAACTCTTTCGTATCCATCCACCGAAATAAATTTGCCGTTCAAAAACAAAGGATCTCAGATGGAGCTATGAAAAAAGCACATTAGGGGAGGCAGAAAACAAGGAAAAGGGCAGTACGGAAAGTAAAACAAGCCATACGGTTTTGCAAGCAAAACCATACTCCTATCTCCCTGCCACAAGTGACAGGGGGGAACGGGTTAGCAACGGACTGCCGGGACAAACGGTAAAAGGAAGGGACTGCAATACGGAAGAAGGAGGTTGTTTCGGCAATGCCGAAGCTCCGGATGATGACCATTGCAATCCCGCCCACGTTTGGAACTTCTCTTTTCCGGTTTACCCATAATCAGCCGCATAGCGGATGATTACGGGTAAACCGGGAATGAGAACAGTCATTCCGATGAAGGGGAGGGTGGGAAAGAATACTGCGTGAACGCAAATTAATGGGATTACCAGTAACTCCAAGCGTTTTTTGCTACTTTTTTGGGGTGCTTGCCAAAAAGTAGCGGACAGCAAAATACCCTCCCTTCCCTAATCCAAAAGAAGGGAGAATGTGCTTCATTGAAGGTATATAGGTTCCGTTCCCTGATTATAACAATACATAGTGTTATTTCTGAAACCATCAAAGCATATATGAAAATCATCGAAATCCTGTTCCGTGGCCAAACGAACCTTATCACTCAACAAAACCATGCATTGTTTATTGACAGATGTAGCCAAAGAGGTAGTACGTCCCGGCTTTATCTCCAATGCCACCACATAAGAAGTCCTTCGTGGATAGATATACCCAATAATTTCCTCATTGAGTACAACCAAACGAATAACATCTTCATTCAAAACGGGAATATTATTAATTTTGCCCATCATTGTTATAATATAAATCAGTTTATAATCATTAAAATACAATATCATTACAAATGATACCTATAATTTTTATAGGTAAACTTTTCCACCGAGACCACCTCATAAAGATAGTCTTCATGGCAAGAAGCCATTATACAGTTCTCACATTCAAGAATAGGATTTATAACTACACGGAATTTAATAGTGCCGTCCACCAGAACAAACTCCACCCGATTAAAGAACCCTTGTAGAGAATGCCCTTCCTTATCCATCAGACGCACTACTTCACCTGTAAAAACAGCCAATTCCTTAGCCTGCCATTTCGCTTTACGCAAACAACTGTTCGCCGCTTTGACGTTCTCATTCACCTCTTTTGTTCTTATTGCTTTCATACCAAAATCCTTTTTACATATTTATCTTGTCAAAAATCAAAAGTCAGCTGCGTAGCCCTTGCGTTGCTCTGAATCGACCTCTTCAATTCAGAATTATCCTCCATTGCATTTTCAAGTTTCCTAATAAAAGAAGTGTCACCTGCTTCCGTTATCTTTAAAATAGGCAACCATACTCCGGCTATCAGCTGTAAATCTATATGATAACTTCTCCAATGCTGCATTGTCAATGTATTCATCCATGCGACTTCACCGGGTACGCTATTCATCATCAGATTGACAACGGTCATCTTTACACAAATCAAATCTATATCCGAGCCATAACAAAAAAGCCTTCCTCCATCATTCTCTTCCGCACATTTTTTTACAGCGGAAAGTAGCATCCTGCCGGAACCACAGCACGAATCACAGACCGACTGTTTAGGTTTCAGCCTATTTCCCCCCATACATGCCATCAAATCAGCAACGTGTATCGGGGTAAAGAACTGTCCGTTATTCCCATGACTGACACACTCCATGAACATATCTCCCAAGACATCGCAAAATCCTTCCGAATATTCAGACACCCTATAAAACATTTGAACAAAAAGTTCCATTTCATATGGCTTATATCTTTTTTCCACTCTACGATAATCCTCCGCCAACATCCCGACAGACAAATAGTAAAGACAAACATCCAAAAAATCCCGAAAGGCTTCTTCATATCCCCGACTGAAAGCAAGCTTTTCATAAAGTTTCATTATCTCCTTTGGTATCATACTTTTCTGACTTCATTATTCACAACATTCTATATTCCTTGTGCCATAGATTTTATCAAAAGCCGCTTTTATCTCCGAGCGATATTTACAGTCCTTCTCAAAACAAAGTTGTTTTGTCCAAAAATCGAAATCAAAACCATCGGTATTATCAATCGTTACAGAAACATAATCAGTCATACCACTCTGACATACAACCGTATGCCGATTTACACAAAAGTGGTCATTTAAAGCAGTTTCTTTTCGGGTAATGCGTTCTACCATCTTATCTATCCACTTCATACTTATAATATTTTATGTAATTGCCCCATTCCAAGAGGCAGTTACGGTTATACTCATTAAAAATCGTTCTCGTTCAAAAACAGCACATCGCCTTTCATCACCATCCAATTAATCTCACTCAGATGATAGCCACAATGCCCACTCAAAAAAATCTCAATCTCTTCAGTGGTCTGCAATCTCCTGTCTGGGCTTATCACCGCAACATTACCGGAATTACAATCCAATACAGCCAGTTTCTCATAAGCCCACTCACCAAACTGGCAGAACTCGATAAAATTGGTATAGGTTATCCGTATGCTATTGTTTGCATCAAATTCAAGGGGTGACTTTGTAATGAATGAACCTGCATGATTCACCACCACAGAGGGGCTAATCTCTGCCAATGAAGATAAGCTGTCATCCCATCTAATCTCATAAAGGAAAAATCCTTTTGGCAATGAATTGCGGTCTATACGATAACTGGAAAAAAGACCGTCTATCGTTTCATTAATAACTAACTGTTCATAATCTCCTTCTAAATAGTGTACTCGTGACATAACTCGTTGTTTTTTGGGATTGTTAAACTTCTAATTTTATGCTTCAGCTAGATTTAAAGACCTTTTTTTAAAACCCCTTTCCGGGATGGCCTTTTCTTTCTGCCGACTTTTTTTTTGAGCTTTCATGCCCCATCTGAGTTTATGAGCCTTTTTTTTACGGCACACAACAATAAGGAAGGAGGGATTAAGAAAAGTTTTGGACGACAAAAAATGTTGGGGACAGCGAAGCCGTCCGGCGTTATTTTTTTCGGGACAAAGGGCGAAGACCGGAACTCTTTCGTATCCATCCACCGAAATAAATTTGCCGTTCAAAAACAAAGGGTCTCAGATGGGGCTATGAAAAACGCACATTAAGGGAGGCAGAAAACTAGGAAAAGGGCAGTACGGAAAGTAAAACAAGCCATACGGTTTTGCCTGCAAAACCGTATTCCTATCTCCCTGCCACAAGTGGCAGGGGGGAACGGGTTAGCAACGGACTGCCGGGACAAACGGTAAAAGGACGGGGCTGCAATACGGAAGAAGGAGGTTGTTTCGGCAATGCCGAAGCTCCGGATGATGACCATTGCAATCCCGCCCACGTTTGGAACTTCTCTTTTCTGGTTTGCCCATAATCAGCCGCATAGCGGATGACTACGGGTAAACCGGAAATGAGAACAGTCATTCCGATGAAGGGGAGGGTGGGAAAGAATACTGCGTGAACGCAAAAACACAGTATGTCATCTTAAAACAATATCTTTAAAAAGTTTTTCAGAAGAAATGCTTACCAATATCCTAATAATTATTACTTTTGATAACATAATACAACGATATGGAAAAGAAAAAGATTACAATAGAGGTAGAACCAGCTACAGCCGTAGCTACCGTCGGTTTATTGCGTGGGATATTTCCCAGTATCATCGAACAACTGGAAAGGCAAGCCGCAACAAACGGCAGCCCCTTAAAATTCAATAAAGTAGAAAATATGCAAGAAGTATTGGATGAGATTTATGAAAAGTGCATTGCCGAAACGAACCTCCGGGAGTTTGCCCAGGCGCACTTAAATAGTGACGGATTACCTAACTGATACAGAAATACGGAATCTGCCAGCCATCCTTATTCCAAATAACAAATGGTACAGAATTACACACCTGTCATGTGGGATGACAAAGCATTTGCCTTTGTCCCCTACGAAGCATTCAGTGATTTGCCACATTATCCCAAAGAAAAATGTGAGCAAATTTGCAAAGAGCTGAACAGCCTTATAAGACTATGTACTTATAGGCCGAAAAAGGAAGATATTTATTTTCATCCGGTAAGTTATGTACGTCGTTCCGGAGGTTTCATAGTTACGGATAATCAGGCATCCTTTGAGAAATGCCCCTATCCTGCTTGCGCAGACCGTCATAGCTGCCAAAAAATATGTGATTTGATGAACCGTATCATTGAAGAGTCTTAATTATATAAAATACCATGGAACATCCAAACTCCAAATGCAGAATAGCACAAGCTGAATATTTAAGTCGGCTACCTGAAGAAGAACGGGAAAATAAGGCCAGAGATATTAGAATCGGAAACGCCAGCTATATTTACCACCAACAAGCGGTTCCAATCCAAGAAAACAGATTGATAATGTATTATAAAGAGTGGTTGGAAGGTCTTCCTCCCAACATTTCACGCCATATGAGAATGCTTGGATTTGAAGCATGTAAGACAATGATTCCGTTTACGAGATATGTGAACGAAAGAAACGATATTGGTATGCGTGACTGGATGCAAGAGCATCTTTCACCGAGTGACTTCAACTATTGGCAGGAACTTTCGAAAAAAGCAGGTTCGCCAACATTTTAATCCCATCCCGTTCAATACGCTGCCTGAAGAATAAAAGGTGCGTATTAAACGAGAATATTTTTTAGCGTTTAGTCATCTCTTCCCGCACCAGTTCCGTTTCTGTCGGGGAGAGTTTCGGCAATTTGACAGTTGCCGGACTTTCTAACTGGTAAGCCTTCACCTCATTGATAAGCAGCTGCCAGTCAAAAAGAAATTCTTCGGAACAACCATGTTTACGATAAATTTCTTTTGCTGCTTCCAAAATCTCAGGAGCGCAAAAATCGTCTCCCTGAAAGACAACTGCCGGACGATCATTATTGATACAGTCTCTCAATAATCGTAACTGATCTTTCATTGTGTTTACCTATTATGCGTTCTGTTGTTTTACCATTTTCAAAAATTCGTCAGACGGTTTAAATGCCGGTATGTTATGAGCCGGAATAATCATAGTAGTATTCTTAGAGATATTCCGAGCTGTCTTTTGCGCTCTCTTCTTCACTATGAAACTACCGAATCCACGAAGATAGACATTTTCCTCCTTACCCAACGAAGTCTTTACCTCGTTCATGAATCCTTCCAAAACAGCAAGCACCGCTTTGCCGTCGATGCCGGTTCTGGCAGATATTTCCTTTACGATTTCCGATTTAGTCATTTCTTTATAATTTGAAAATTAGCGTGCAAAGATAATTAATCCAATGGATTATTTAAAGTCTGGCATCCGCAGCAAGCCCTGCCTTCGCCCAATGAAGTGTTAAATTGTTGCGTATGGGTCAAGTTCCTTAATCCGCTTACACAAATAATCAAAGCGTTTCTTGGTAAGCGGTGTGAGTGTATCGAGGTTCTTGCCATCGAAATTCTCTCCGAAAATAAGGTCGTCCACTCCTATGCCGTGATTGTAATTCTCGCGCACGCAATCACGCAGAATCCAAAGGTTATGCAGGTTCACCCAGTCGGCTGTAATGTTTCTGATTTTACTGAACAGCAGCGCAGCAGTGTAAAGGTAGTGTCCGCAATGGTTGTAGTCATGCAACACCAGCTTGCCCTGGTAATAGATGTCGAAATCCTTGTTTTCTTCATCTTCCTTTGTATCGCAGTAGAAGAATGGAATGTCTTTCAGACCGTCCCAATTAATATAAGTAGTTGGCTTCATAATATCTTTTTTGAATACGCTACATAACCTGTTATTTGCACACTTTCCATTATTCACAGAACATTTGATGAAACACTTCCTTCAGTCTTTTTATCTCACTGAAATTCAAATCTCCAATCTTTCTTTTCAGCCGGCTTTTGTCCACCGTGCGAATCTGATCCGTGGCTATCTCCCCATCACGCCCGGCTACAGAACACAGAACCCGGTAAGGATAGTTCCTTATGGTGGAGGTTATCGGAGCAATGACTACTATTGTAAGGTACATATTCAAATCTGAAGGAGTTACAACAACACATGGCCGTGTCTTTGCCATTTCACCCCCACGGGTAGGGTCTAACTCTACCCAATACACTCCATACTGTTCTACCATGTCCAATCCTCAAACTTTTCATCCTCAAACACATCAGGGATAAGCAACTCATCATCCCCATTCTCATGGGCACGTTTGGCAGCTTCCGCCCATCCCTGCCGTGGTTGTGCCTTTATCACAATATTGTTCCCGTCCAAAGAAATGCTCACAGCCGATTTCAAGGACAAACGCAACTGTTTCAATATCTCGGAAGGAAGTATTATCCCCTTGCTGTTTCCAATCTGAATAATGTTTGTTACCATAATGTTATAACTTTAAAATTGATTATCACAACACAAATATAGACAAAGTTATAACAATACCAAAAGAAAAGCCAACTTTTTTCCATTTTCACCGATAACCCGGCCAACGGCTGCACTCGTCGGGAGGCTAGTGCCCCCCTTGCCGTGCGGCGCTCCCCGACCTATGATTCTTATCATGTCTTGTGTCCTTTTCTCCGCTTCTAACAAACAAATCTGCATAAAATATAGATTTGCGTTTCCATTTGAATTTTAGTTATTTGATACCCTAACTATGAATAGCAAACAGATAACTGATTTTTAAAACAGCAGAATGTTTCTGTTTTATTAAAATAAAAAGGGAACAAATTTTTAAGGTAATACTTACGGAAAAAACAGACTTTATAACGTTTCTTTTTCGTACATTTGCAACAATATAATAAAAGCGAAACATATAATGGAGAAGCAAGGAGAAATCATACTATACCAACCGGATGAAGCTGTAAGGTTGGAAGTACGTTTAGAAGATGAAACCGTTTGGCTCACACAAGCGCAGATAGCAGAACTTTTTCAACGTGACAGAACCGTTATTACCAAACATATAAATAATGTTTTTAAGGAAAAGGAATTGGAAGAGAAAAGCAATGTGCATTTTTTGCACATTGCTAATTCCGATAAGCCTGTCAAGTTCTTTAGTCTAGACGTAATAATTTCAGTTGGATACAGAGTTAAAAGCGTAAGAGGTACGCAATTCAGGCAATGGGCAAATAAAATTTTAAAAGAATATTTATTGAAAGGTTATTCTATAAACCAACGGCTCAATGACATGGAATATAGAATGAACAATAGATTCTTCCAAATAGAGAAAACCATTGCTGAACATGATGCAAAGATAGACTTCTTTGTACGCACCTCATTGCCTCCGGTGGAAGGTATATTCTTTGACGGTCAGATATTCGATGCGTATAAGTTTGCTACAGATTTAATAAAGTCTGCCAAATGCTCACTTGTGCTTATCGACAACTATGTAGATGAATCCGTGTTACTCATGTTGAGCAAACGAAACAGTGGAGTATCAGCTACTATTTATACACAAAATAAACGCACAGCTCCAACTTGATTTAAACAAACACAATGACCAATATCCTCCCATTGAAGCTAGAACCTACAAAAGTAGTCATGACCGCTTCTTAATCATTGATAATACGGAAGTATATCATATTGGGGCATCGCTAAAGGATTTGGGCAAGAAAATGTTTGCTTTCTCCAAACTGGAACTTCCTGCCCATACGATAATTGATGTATTATGAAATAAGCTAATCACCCATGCGAGAAGCGGAAGAGAATATAAAATTCAAGATGGAAATTGACGTATTGGTTCCCATTCCACGTACTGTCACCCGTGATTTCACCAGTTTGAAGCACCTGCGTCAATGGCAGAAACGGAATGACATCGATGGTTCTCTTTACTGTTTTGCACACCGGGAATACCTGCTCAACGAAAAGGGAGAATGGGAACAATTTACCGTTATCGGCAAACAGGTAGTGACTATCGGAGAACTGGAAAGGCTTCTTTTGGCAATGAAGCAAAAGGGGTTCAACCAATACAGCCGTGAGGAATATGAAGAATTAATGTCTTCATATTTGAAAAAGTGAAGAATTAAAACCTTCATTACACATTTAAATACGAAAACAGGATGAAAATAGGATATGCCCGTGTTTCCACCAAGGAACAACATCTGGATATGCAACTGGAAGCGTTGAAGGCTGCCGGATGCGAGAAAATCTTCTCTGAGAAAATGACCGGACGTCAACAAAACCGCCCGGAACTGGATGCCTGCCTGAGCTTTCTCCGGGAAGGCGACACACTTGTCGTATATAAGCTGGACCGGCTTGGCCGTTCGCTGAAGAATATCCTTACGCTATTGGAAGATTTCAAGAATAGGGGCATCCAATTCACCTCACTGCAAGACAACATCAGTACGGAAGGCGCAATCGGCCAACTGATGAACAACATTCTCGGTGCTTTCGCTCAGTTTGAAAGAGACCTTATCTATGAGAGAACCCAAGAAGGCAGAAGAATCGCCAAGGAAAAAGGTGTCAAATTCGGCAGAAAGACACTTATCAACAAAAACAACATCGCCAAGCAGAAAAGCTGCATCCAACTCTATGAATCCGGAACGCCGGTAAGGGAGATACAGAAAATATTAAACATAGGCAGTAGCGGAACAGTATATCGCCTATTAAGAAGGAATGGAATTGCGCTGAAATCCGAGAACAAAAATAACAAATAACGAATAAACCTCTGCCCATCCTTCAAAGATGATTCTCAAAGATCGTCTGCAATTCCACCTCTCAGCAAGATTATAGGAAAGTCCCCTTCACGGGGACTGATTTTTTTTAATTTTAATACAATAACTCCATGCACTCCTGTACCGCTTTTTCCAATGCTTCTTCCAAACAACAAAAAGCGTCCGCATTACTTTCGGAGTCATACAACACATAATCTCCAGCCCTCACAACCACATGCCAGACCGCCACGTTTTGTTCTGTTTGAAACGTATATTCACGAGTCTGTATCATCCATTGGATACATGCTGCCAGTGTCGGGCACTCGCACATATACATCGGGGTATTCCTTCCCTCAATATCGGTGCGTAGCCTATCCTGTTTGTCATACCAATACTCACAAGGCACGTAATAGTATAATTCCTTCATCATAAGAGCTGTGTCGCTATTAACCAATCTCTCTTTGTTGATTTGTGTAATCAAATTTTCCATATTAGCATTATTTAAGTTGAACATCTGATTTATTCTTCAGCTAGATTCAAGACCTTTTCATTTTTTGTATCGGGAAGGTCTTTGGTCAGCCGACCTTTTTTTTGATGTCATTCCCCATCTGAGTTCTGAGCCTTTTTTCGGCATATCAAGGTCTGGATTGCAAGCAATAAGCCAAGTTTCACTTATGGAAAATGTCGGGAAGACACTTCTTCATCGTTATTTTCCATACAGTAAAGGCGCATGGCCGTAACTTGCCATTTGCGGAATCCCGAAACCTTTGCCGAGCAAAAAGCCGGACTCGGATCGGAGGAAAGAAGCCGGGGGAGGCAGCCCACAGAAAGGGCAATCCGATACAATCAAGAAATTAACCTGCTATACCCTTGTGCGAGTGAAATAATCCATCATAGACACTACATACCTAAGTAGTGGTATCAATACACCGATCACATATATCATAGCGTAGCCCAAAAGGACAAAAGGTAATGTTTTACGATAAAGACATGCAACAGCGAGCAATATAAACGAAAAAGAAAAGCCATAAACCCCATATTGAAAACCGGGTATCAACTCATAAACAGGTACGGGTTCCGGATGAAGCATGGCTCCGGCCACAATAGAATAAAGGCTGGTCAATAATATAAGCAGCGTATATAAGCAACTCTTAAGAATCCTGGGATCATTCCTTTTACAATAGAGAATCGTTCGGATATCACTTCTAAGAAACTCAATGCCCAGTAAGAGAGCCACCATAACGCCTGTATCAAAAGTAGAAAATACATTCATTCCGATCACCTTTGGCGCGAAGATATGTATTTATTCTGAAAAGCCACGTCTTTGCGTATTTTACGATGTCGCATCCGATAGTCCGGGAAGCATTTTTTTGGTTCTTTTTTGGGGTGACTGCCAAAAAAGAACCCCGAAGCCGAAATCCCGGGCAGACGGGATTTCTCCCGTCCACCTTACCTATTTTGCAATCTTCCCTCGTCCGCATAGCTATAATAGTTATTGCCTGCCACAATCACATGGTCAACCAAACGGATGTCTAATGTTTCAGCGGCTTTTTTAACTGCTTCCGTCAAGCGGTCATCCGCACTGCTGGGCTTGCGTGCTCCTGATGGGTGGTTATGTACCATGATAAAAGATACGGCGTTATAATACAATGCCTGCTTCATGATAACCCGTATATCCACAGGGGCGGTATTTATCCCGCCGCATGAGATACGGACTTTACGGATGAGTTTGGACGAACTGTTCAGCAACAGCACCCACATCTCTTCAGTAGCTATATCGCACAAAACAGGATGCATCATTTTATAAACATTATTGCTGGATAAAAGCGCAGGACTTTCAACTTGCCCTTCTTTCAGCCGTTTATATAGCTCAATCGCCGCATAAGCGACTTTTTTACGGCTGGGTGTTAGTGTTTCCAGTACATCAGACAAGCACAATCCTTCTATTTCCATCTGTTCATACTTATATTCTTCACGTTTCAGTTTCTCACTGTTCGTCAAGGTATAAATCAACTCGCTGTTTTCCATCACCCGATAAACGTCATTCACTTCAAATACGGTTCTCTTCGTTTTCATACTGCCAAAAATTAAAAGATTAATACTCGCAAACATCGCTTGTCGCCCCAACCATAAATTTTTCCTCAACTGATTGGGAACAGTGCATTGAAGAGAAAGCGGGAAAGACGGATCAGAACGGGATTGAACTGGTAAATACTACCTCCCGGAATGGGAGGATGGAGATTTGGCTTTTCAATATCGGGCGTTCCGGCCACGCCTACCTTCGCAATGTTCCTATCAGTTCAGGAAAAAATCATCATACCTCTCTTCCGGCATAGCCGGAGCGTAGAGCGTTAGGGATAGCAGGGAAAAGCCTGGAGGGTAACGAGGACTTGCAACGAATAGCCCGGTCAGAAGGGAACGCCCTGAAAAACTAATTCGGATACAGAAGATGAACAGAACCGCCTTCCAATCATATAAAAAAACGTGAAAATCAACACATACTTCCGAAAAATCTTTTTCCGAAAGTACGTATAGGGCATGTGAAGGGAAAATTTATTTTCCCAGTCATTTCTATGTTATCGCTTTGGGGATATTTAAAGGGGTTAGGAGTTTAGGTCTTTATTATGTATTTTGGTGGATGGTTTTACACAGCCGATACCTTTTATTTAAAAATTTCTCTCTTTTATTTCACTGATATACCGACATATAAAAAAAACAGGGATTACCTATTCCCTTCATTAACGGGTGGACGGTTTTACACAGCTGACAAGTGAAACCGGACGCTTTTACACAACTAAAGCAAAAGGAGTGGACGGTTCTACACAACTAGAAGCAACAAACGGGACACTTCTACACAACTAAAACAGGCAAAGCGGATGACTCCACACATCTAATCACCCCAATAGGGACACTTCTACACAACTAATTCTATAAAAAACCGTGAAACGTGGACGGTTCTACACAGCTGGATCGTCCATGTTCACCGCCCCGTCCGTCTCCGGAGATATGAACTCTTCAGGAGCAGGAGCAACTTCCGTTCCATTGGCACTCTCCAACTCTTCCTGTGCCCATCCTTCCGGAAACCTGCCGAATACAGCCACGAAATCACTGATATATATCTGTTTCTTCTTTTCTACGCTTTCCGGGGAGTTTGCCCATAAAAGGAACTCTTTATACAGTCCGGCATCTTCCTCCACCTCTTTGATCTTCTTCCTCCTGACAGCCATATCCGTGTCCGGGTAGGCAATCTCGACATACAGCCCAAGCAGGTTCTTATAGAATTTCTTCACCACGACAGCATATTGTCCTTCATCAAAATAGTGCAGCGTATGCCTAGGAAACGAGAACAACACGGTATATGCCCATCTCTCATGATCGCCTTTCACAAAAGAGAAATTGAAATTGGTATATTTCAGGTAAGTATTCATCTTTTTCAGTATCGAGGCGACCTTCTTTTTCCGGTCTTTGGGTTCGGCAATCTCTATGCCGAGCTTTTTAGCCAGCTGATCGACTGTCAGCACATAAAAAGGAGCCTCATTCTTGGTGGTCTTATACTTGATCAGGTAAACCATCTTGGAAAGTTCCAGATAGAAATAGCGGTAACGGCTGGGCAGGCTACGGTAATCCTGAAGTTCCAAGAGGTTATAGAGCGAGAACATGAAATTCTTTATCTCCGGGCTTACCACTGCCGAGTACAGCCTTTTCGTTGACTTCTTCGTCTTGAAATCGGTCATTATGTCGAAACGTTTCAAGATCTGCACGAAATTATAGGATGTACGGCCATCCTCGCCAATGGTCGGATAGCAGAGGTTCTCCAATCCCAGTTTATAGAGAGCCGCCTCAAAAACCGTCTCGATAGGATGGCTGATTCTCTGTCCTGCCGTGTCGGTACATACATATTCCGGCTGCATATTCTTTCCGAACATGGCCGCGAGCTGCCGGCTATCCAGCTTGCGCTGCAAGTTGGTACGGTCATACCCCATCTTACGGCAGAAGTCTTCTACGGAGAACCAGGAAGTCCCGAACAAGTCTTTGAGGTGATAGCTGCCCAGGTATATGATCAGATCGAGCATGACATTTCCACCTGCCTCATACAACCGTTCAATCAGCACGGAATTATAGCTTTCCCCAAGCACCCTAGGGACACGAATCAGTTCTTTTGCCATGATAATACTTACAAAATCAATCCTTTCTCTGTTTTCATTGCCACAAAGATAGGCATACCGGCCAACATACGCGTCATAATTATCAATCAGTTTTAACGGTATGACCGGTATGGGAAAAGGAGAAGTACTTTCCTGAAGAATGCTTTATCCGCCCTTCATCAGAAAGAAAGCATCTTACACCTGTACCCCATAGACATCCTATATTACTTTTTCAGTTCTTCCGATAAAAAGGAACGGTCTATCAATACTTGCACCAATGGTTTCTCTTTGACAAACTCATCAAGCTCACGCTTTATCAATTTATTGCCCAACCCTATGCGTCGTCCAAATTCCTCGAAATCCTTCCGCCCTACCTGATGAGCAATTTGACTCCACATTGTCATCTGTAATCGACTCAACCCTCGGTCTAAGGTGTAGATCGTTAGGTTATCAGTACAGCGAAATCATCCGTTCTCTCATGAGTATCTACTTCTGTGGTGGCTCATGTATTGAGGATGTCACTACTCATTTGATGAACCATCTCTCGCTTCATCCGACACTTCATACTTGTAGTTCTGATACTATCCTCAGAGCGATAAAGGAACTGACGCAAGAAAACATCTCATACACATCAGATACGGGTAAGAACTACGATTTCAACACGGCTGACACTCTCAATACTTTACTGCTCAATTGTATGTTTGCATCTGACCAACTGAAAGAGGGTGAGAAGTATGATGCAAAGCCTACATACAAGAAGTTCTCTGGTTATCGCCCTGGCGTGGCGGTTATTGGTGACTTGATTGTTGGCATTGAGAATAGCGATGGTAACACAAAAGTTCCATTTCATGGCACGTTTTCTCGCCATGGCAGAGCTTAAGTAAACTTAGCTCTGCTCATCTGGCTTAACGAAAACCTTCGTTTTCATCAGAAGGACACGCTGAAGAGGTTCTTTGAGAGATTTGAACAGAACAGGCTCACTATCAATCGTTTCAGAGCTGATTGCGGATCATGTTCCGAGGAAATCGTGGAGGAAATAGAGAAACACTGCAAGTCCTTCTATATCCGCACTAACCGCTGCAGTTCGCTCTACAATGACATATTTGCTCTCAGAGGCTGGAAGACTGAGGAAATCAATGGCATTGAGTTTGAATTGAACTCTATCCTTGTTGAGAAGTGGAAGGGTAAAGCATACCGACTTGTGATTCAAAGACAGAAACGGATGGATGGTGTGCAGGATCTTTGGGAAGGAGAATACACATACCGTTGTATCCTGACTAACGACTATGAATCTTCCGTAAGAGAAATTGTCGAGTTCTATAACCTTCGTGGAGGAAAGGAACGTATCTTTGATGATATGAACAATGGTTTCGGGTGGGACAGATTGCCCAAATCCTTCATGGCCGAGAACACTGTGTTCCTTCTTCTTACAGCACTTATCCGTAACTTCTACAAGGCCATTATCCAAAGACTTGACGTAAAGAGGTTCGGACTCAATGCAACAAGTCGCATAAAAGCGTTTGTCTTCAGGTTTATCTCTGTACCAGCCAAGTGGATCAGGACATCAAGGCGGTATGTGCTGAATATCTATACCTGTAACAATGCTTACGCAGATATTTTTCAGACTGATTTTGGATAACGCCTACAACTTATGGGTATGATACTGCGTATTGTCTCAAGTCGCATTGTGGGGTAAGGGGATGTTGTAGGCAGAAGTGGGTGTTTCTGCCTCAATTTATCTGATAATTCAGTAATGAGAGGACGTGTACACGCAAGAAGGACGTTGAAGGGCTTAGTTGCGGATTTGAGGCAGGTAAGAAAATACAAAGAATTAACAGCAACCGAGAAACTGAAATACCGTATCGCAGTGAAAATGACGGCAGCCGACTACTTCCGCCTGCTGACACGATCGCATGAGGCGGGCGTATCACCAAGCGAGTACATGAGGGAATGTTTCCGTAACGGTCATGTGAAAGAACGGCTGTCGGAGGAACATGCCGGATACATCCGCCAACTCTGCGGCATGGCTAACAATCTCAACCAGCTTGCGCGTAAGGCAAACGCCGGAGGCTTCCACGATGAACGGTGGGACTGCAAGGTGGCAGTGGCAAGGATTCATGAACTTATAACCAAGATAGGGATATGATGGCGAAAATCGTAAAAGGAAGCGACTTCAAGGGTGCGGTGGATTACATCATCGACAAGAAGAAGGATACGCAGATAGTAGCAAGCGAAGGCTTGTTTATGGAAAATCTGGAAACTATCGCCATGAGTTTCAATGCCCAGTCACGGATGAACGATAAGGTGACAAAACCTGTCGGACATATCGCGTTGAGTTTTTCCAAAGAGGATGAGTTACGGCTGACGAACCGTATCATGGCAGGCATCGCGCTTGAATATATGGAACGGATGGGAATCAAGAATACGCAGTTCTTCATCGCCCAGCATTTCGACAAGGAGCATCCGCACGTGCATATTGCTTTCAACCGCATAGACAACAACGGCAATACCATATCGGACAGGCACGAGCGTCTGCGCAGTACCCGCATCTGCAAGGAATTGACCTTGAAATACGGCTTGCATATGGCTGGCGGAAAGGACAATGTCAAACGCAACCGCCTGAAAGAGCCAGACAGGACGAAATATGCGCTTTACGACATCATCAAAATGGAAGTCGGCAGATGCGGCAACTGGAACGTGCTTATCGCCAACCTGAAACGGCAGGGAGTGGAAGTACATTTCAAGCATAAGGGGCAGACCAGCGAGGTGCAGGGTGTTGTATTCTCCATGAATGGCTACCATTTCAACGGCTCCAAAGTGGACAGGCGTTTCAGTTATTCCAAGATTGACGCGGCTTTGCAGCACAACAGATGCAGGGAACGTATGGGAATAACAGCCGGAATATATGAAACGGCTACACCAAGCGCACCGTCCGGCACGGCACAAAGCGAGTTGTTCAACGGCTCTTGGGGATTGCTAAAAAGCAGTGGCTCATCTTATAACACTGCTGATGCGGAAGCCAATCAGGAAATGGTGGATATACTTCGCAGAAGGAAGAAAGTTAAGCGCAAGAGAGGTGTTGGGTTCTAATATTCTGTACTAATCCAATTCTCACGACACTTGCGCTCTATATTCATTCGGAGTGTAACCTACCTCTTTCTTGAACAGTCGGGTAAAATGTTGCGGGTACTGAAAACCGAGATTATAGGCGATTTCATTAACGGTGTCGTCTGTAGATGCAAGTTCCGTCTTGGCTATTTCAATAGACTTGTCATGAATGAAATGCAGGGCGGTTGAACCTGTTTCTTTTTTCAATAAATCACTGAAATAGTTGGGCGAGAGGCAGAGCTTGTCTGCACAATACTGTACAGTGGGCAAGCCTATCCGTTTAGCAGCCCCATCATGGAAGTATTCGTCAAGCAACCGCTCAAATCTTGCGAGGATGTCTCGGTTTTGGTTGTCGCGTGTGATGAACTGACGGTCATAGAAACGTGTGCAGTAATCAAGGAACGTCTTGATGCTGTCTGTGATGAGGTTCTTGCTGTGACGGTGTATCGGATGGTTCAATTCATATTGAATCTTGTGGAAGCAATCCATGATGATTTGCCGTTCTTCCACACTAAGGTGCAATGCCTCGTTTGTCTCGTAGGAAAAGAACGAATATTCACGCATTATCCGCCCGAGAGGTGTATTCCGCAGCAGGTCGGGATGGAACATAAGCAGGTAGCCATCTGGTTGGAACTGCATGCCGTCATCTTCCGCACCGAACACCTGTCCGGGCGCGATAAATATCAGTGTGCATAATTATTCCTAAGTCTGTGAAACCGGAACGCATGAAGCAGAATCTCGACATATTAGACTTCACCCTGTCGGCCGACGACATGGCACGGATAAAGACGCTGGATACCGACAAGCCTTTCTTACTCGGCTCGCACGAAGATCCAGAAATCGTAAAATGGTTCATGCAGTACAAAAACGCCTGAACATCAACAACCATATTTCGATAGCCGCTATCGACTATATTAAGAAGTTATTCGTATATGCCTTTATTGTAATCCGTCATGTACTGAGTAAATGTTTTGCCTGTTTGCTGTTTGAAGAAGCGCATGAGATGGCTCGGATCAGAGAAATTGAAATCATCCGCCATTTCACTGACAGTGCGGTTGGAGAATAGCAATTCGTTCTTCAGTTCCTCAAGCAGACGTTGTTTTATCAAATGGGTAGCTGATACTCCGAATTGGGCTTTTACTGAGTTATTGAGTGTGATGCGACTGACATGAAGCATGTCTGCATATTCCTGCACCCGCTGGTGGGTGCGGATATTCTGTTCCAACAAGTCCTTGAACCGAAAAGCGAAATTGTTTTTAGCAATTTCAGCGGGCAAGCAATAGGCGGCAGCGTATGTACGATTGATAATCAGCAAAAGATAATATAGTAAGGAAACAATGATATTGTACGTATCGGACACTGGATTCATCAGCTCATACTTAATCTTTCCGAGCAGCCGCATATATTCCTTCATTTCGTCATGTGTGGCATTGATGTAAGGCGGCGTATCTGTCTGGTAACAATACAAAAGGCGAAAAACGAAGAACTTGTCGGCGATAAAAGTACGCATGAAATCTTCGCGGAATATAAGGAACGTGTAATCCAACGCCGTCTCATCTACATGCCACTCTTGTTGCTGATGGGGTGAAAGCAGGAGAACCATGCCGTCGCGCAGTTCAATCTTGCGGAAGTTCAGTAGCAAATATCCGTTTGCCTTACGGAAAAAGTAGAAGCTGAAGAAGTCTGTCTTAAACCGCTTGTTTTCTGTCAGCACAAGTCCGATGTCCTTGTTTATGGCAGTATTGATGTAAAAATCCACGCCGCAACGTGTCTTGTTGAACGGTACGCTGACCAGTCGATCAGGGTTGATTATCTCGTCCATATCCTTGTCGTTTTTGCAAAGATAATAATTTCATTTATCAAAATGGCATAATTACCGTTTTTTCAGGCATAGATGTTTCGCCGGATTCTTCCGAACTTTGCACCCGTAATCAATAACAAGACATATAGTCATGAAAAAGACATCTACAGTACAATTGGTGCGCAATGCCACCTTGAAAATCAGGTATGCGGGACACACCATGCTAATTGACCCCGTTTTAGCCGACAAAGGCACTTTGATATCGGCCCTCGGTGTGAATAAAACACCGAGGGTACACCTCACCATTCCTATTCAGGATATTATCGGAGGCGTGGACATGGTGCTCCTGACCCACAATCACATCGACCATTACGAGCCGAGTGTCCCCACACATTTGCCCAAAGAAATTCCTTTCTACGTTCAGCCCCAGGACGCGGACGCCATCAGAAACGACGGATTTACAAATGTGATACCCATCGAAGAAATAAAAACAATAGACGGCATATCCATTTACCGCACGACCGGACATCATGGTTTCGGGCAGATCGGGCAGATGATGGGACCTGTATCAGGTTATGTGCTAAAAGCCGAGGGCTTCCCGACCGTTTATATAATGGGTGACTGCCGATGGGAAGCATGTATCCGAGACACCGTGGAACGGTTCAATCCTGACTATATCGTGGTAAACTCCGGAGGTGCAATCTTTCCCGAATTTTCCAAAACGGACGGTCCTATCATCCCCGACGAGAACGAAGTGATGCAGATACTTGACGAATTGCCTTCGCATATCAAGCTGATAGCCGTACACATGGATGCCATCGACCATTGCCAGACCACCCGTGCAATTCTGCGCAATGAGGCAACGCATCACGAAGCCGACATGAGCCGGCTGATTATCCCGGAGGACGGAGAAACAGTTGTGTTATGAGTGTCTGCATTAAATCCCTGATAAAAAACATGAACATAGTGGTAGGGTGCACTATAGGATGCCCTTACTGCTATGCCCGTAACAACTGCCGCCGTTTCCACATTACCGACGACTTTTCCGTGCCTGAATACATGGAACGAAAACTGCGCATCATCGATACGTCCCGTCCTCATGTGTGGCTCATGACAGGAATGAGCGATTTCTCCGATTGGAAGCCTGAATGGAACGCAGAAATTTTCGAGCGGATCAGCAGCAATCCCCAGCACGCCTATATCTTTCTGACGAAGCGCCCTGACAAAATCAGTTTCTCCTCTGACGACGAGAACGTATGGATGGGCGTGACCGTTACGCGCAGTTCCGAGAAAAGGAGGATTGATGATTTGAAAAAGAATATCAAAGCACGACACTACCATGTCACGTTTGAACCTCTCTTCGATGATATCGGCGAGATTGATTTCGAGGGAATTGACTGGATTGTCATAGGCACAGAGACCGGAAACCGAAAAGGAAAGTCATATTCGCGCCCCGAATGGGTGCTTAGCATTGCAGAACAGGCAAAGGCTCATGGCATACCGGTGTTCATGAAAGAGGATTTGCTGCCGATTATGGGCGACGAAAGAATGATTCAGGAATTGCCGGAACAATTTACCAGACGAATACAATGAATATGGATACAATAAAGGAAATAGATGTAAAGAGTGTAATGACCAAATCCTCTCTGCCGGTGGGAGGATATTCGGTCAACCCTTATGTAGGGTGTCCCCACGCCTGCAGGTATTGCTACGCATCGTTCATGAAACGGTTCACCGGGCACACCGAGCCGTGGGGTACGTTTTTAGATGTAAAAAACTGGAAGCCGATAACGAATCCTCATAAATACGACGGTGAACGTGTTGTAATAGGGTCTGTGACGGACGGTTACAATCCGTATGAAGAAGAATTCCACCGTACCCGAAGGCTGCTCGAAGAGCTGCGAGGAAGCGATGCCGAGATTATGATATGCACAAAGTCCGATCTTGTCCTTCGCGATCTCGACCTGTTGAAGAGTTTTCCCAAAGTGACTGTGTCATGGTCTGTCAATACGCTCGACGAGCAGTTCTGCGCAGATATGGACAACGCCGTAAGCATTGAACGCCGTCTGAAAGCGATGCGTCAGACATACGAGGCAGGTATCCGCACCGTATGCTTCGTCTCGCCCATATTCCCCAGAATAACAGACGTAAAGGCAATAATAGAGGAGGTAAAAGATTATGCTGATTTAATCTGGCTTGAAAACCTGAATTTACGCGGGCAGTTCAAAGGCGGGATAATGACGTATATCCGTGAGAAGTATCCTGACCTCATACCGCTTTACGAGGAAATTTACAATAAAAAAAGGCTTGAATACTGGCAGGCATTGGAGCAGGACATTTCAAATTACGCCAAGGAGCAGGGCTTCCCGTATCGTATAAACGATCTGCCATACGGACGCTCGGAAAAAGGCAAACCTGTCATCGTAAACTACTTCTACCACGAAAAAATACGATTGACAAAATGAGGCTATGCCGGACTGATGCAGAAAAGTTGTAGCGCGGATAAAAGCACCATGTATGTGGATAATATCCGGCAATCTTCCGAGCGTATGCGGGAGATGCTCAACACGCTGCTGGATTTCTTCCGTCTGGACAACGGCAAGGAGCAACCCAACCTTTCCCCTTGCAGGATTTCCGCAATCACGCATATTCTTGAAACGGAGTTCATGCCCATTGCCATGAACAAGGGGCTGACTTTGATAGTGGAGAGCCACACCGATGCGGTGGTTTTGACCGACAAGGAACGTATCCTGCAAATCGGCAACAACTTGTTGTCAAACGCCATCAAGTTCACGGATAACGGTAGTGTATCATTGGCAGCGGATTATGATAACGGTTTGCTGAAACTTATCGTTGAAGATACCGGTACGGGCATGACCGAAGATGAGCAACAACGAGTATTCGGTGCATTTGAACGTCTTTCAAATGCCGCCGCAAAAGACGGCTTCGGATTAGGCTTCCTGCAACCAGCCGTTATCCAACAGCCGGGTTAAATGCGTCCTCCCTATCTCGGCCGTCCCTTGCAGGACGACACAGCGGTCTTTCTCCTGGAGCTTTCTTAATTCCTCCAGTGAAGCCGCCATTTTCTCCGCCATTGTTGCCATAACCGTTTTTATTTAGATTCTGATTATTTTCGTGCAAATACTCGTTTTTAGACACGTGTAAATACTCGTTTTTAATTATGTGCATTTACTCGTATTTGTTGCAAAAATACAATATTTGTTCCGATAATCAGCTACTAATGAAGTCTTTTTTTACTTGTTGTATCGTCGAAACGGCCTTTCCCGTGAGCTTCGCCACGTTCCGGATCGAGTAGCCTTTCTTTAACAAGGCGATCGCCTCCCGGTATTCCTCTTTCCTCTGTTCGGCCGTTTTCCGGCTTCCCGGCTTCCGTCCCAGCCTGCCCCCTTTCTGGATGTACAACTCCCGTCCGCTATTAAGGCGGTCGATGATCCCCTGGCGTTCGATCGCGGCCAGTTCCCCCAACAGGGTAGTGATCAGAGAGGACAAGGGGTTTACCGTCTTGTCCGGCCGTAACGTTTCCAGGTTCAGGTTTTGAATATACACGCATATTTTATGCGTGTGCAGCGTATCGAGTGACTTTAGGATCTCCAGGGTTGAACGCCCCAGGCGTGAGATCTCGGTCAGCAACAACATATCCACCCGGTTCTGCGGATCTGTGCAGTATTCCAGGCAACGGCTTAAAACCGGGCGTTCGATATTGGCCTTTCGTCCGCTTATCTTTTCCTCAAAGACCGCCGTCACCTCGTACCCCCGTCCGGCTGCGAACCTCTCCAGATCGACAACCTGCCGTTCGGTCGATTGCCTGGCCGACTGCGAGCTTACACGTGAATAAATAACCACATTCATCCCTTTTGCTTTTGTTCTTCCTTATCTATTGTTTTAATCACCTTATCCACCTCTTTCAAGGAGGCATTATTTCCGGATCTATCCAAAAAAGAAATTCGCTAATTAACCTATAATTACTATCTTTGCATTGTAATGCTTGGTAAAGCCTCTGTTATCAAAACACGTAACCAAGTCAAGGATATACCCGTTCATCAAGAACGGGTTTTTCTTTTGCGACAGCCCATTCATAAGACAAAGGATATTATAACAGGTCAGTAATCACAGCCGCCGGAATATCCAGCTTTGAGAAAGCGAACATCTTTTTCCCCAGATCCTTTAACGAGGCTCCGATATGGTACACGTCCGTTTCATCAACGATCAGGAAACGGTCGTGACTGTCCCGGTACGTCCTGATGTCGATAGGTGGGTACTGGCTGTTATGCCTGTCAAGATCAAGTTGGAGTTGCTGCGTGATACGCTGGGTGTAAATGGTGGCCGAGACACCGACGCTGCGTTTACTCAACATGAGCAAGACCGTTTCGTCCACATAGTTGTCGATAAGCACGATCGAACGCCTGGCCGACTTTACCAGATCGGTAGCGAACTTGTACGCATCGAAAATCTGGCCGTTATAAAAAATGCCTTCGACCGGGGGCAAGGCAGTACGCACAAAAAAATCTATCTTCTCGGTATGTTGAGCGACAGTCCTTTCAAGTTCTGACAAACGTTTATTAATGGAATACCCTTTTAAAAGATAGTCCTTTAAAACCTTATTCGCCCATTGCCTAAATAAAATACCTCTTTTACTATTGACACGAAACCCAATGGATATGATCGCATCCAAATTGTAATAAGTCAGATTGCGCATCACTTGCCGTTTGCCTTCCTGTCGAACTGTTCGGAAATCCCGAACAGTTGAACTTTCCTCTAATTCTTTCTGATCATATATGTTTTTTATATGCTCGCTTATATTTGCTTTGCTGGATTGAAAAAGATCCACAATTTGCGCCTGTGTCAGCCAAACGGTTTCATCTTCCAGCCTCACTTCCAACTTGACCGCTTCATCCGGCTGGTATAATATGATTTCTCCCTGTTCCATTACTTATTTACCTTTTCTTAATTCATCAAGCCTCTGCATCGCACCGCTGAACTTCTCACTAAACATCATATCATCGGGCAAAACAAACCAGGTGGGAATACCTCTCGACTGTGGATTACCTATACATTCATCTTGCCCGTTCTGTTTGCGGTAATCGTCCCATTCACTATAAGCGATGTTCCAACGAATACCTAATTTATAGGTATTTTCCCATTTAATAATAGCCAGTGAATAGGCCGGATCATCTTTGCCGTCATAAATCACTTCTACAACTTCAACCATCCCTTTAGGGGAATTTATAAACTTCGGATTTTTATACGAATAAGTGCTCATGTCTTTTATTTTTTATTTATAGCACACAAAGATACTCAAAAACAAATATATACATATATACATACGTATGATTAACGTATAAAAACATTTATGGTTATTCTAATCTTTGATTAATTCCGGTACAGAAACAAAACGTACCGAA